>NZ_QSNX01000007.1:82322-92532 GCF_009498575.1 Rahnella sp. RcJ3 | reverse complement strand
TTTTCCACCTCTCGTCCGGCGGTATTTTGGAACCGGCCTCAGGCTCTTAATTCACAACCTGACTGATGTTGAAATCTTAAAACTGTCTGCCCTTGAATTTAAGATCGTACGGGCGATTCAGAAATCTTGCTGAACGGAGCGGCCTGGAGACCCAAGGCTCCAGGACCGAGAGAAGGTACCGCGCAGCGGCAAGATTTCCAGCCTGTCGCGGTGATACCTGAAACATAGCCAGCCAGCGAAGCGCGCAGTGAAAAAGCGCGGGAGTCCAGAGGGCGCGCGCTTACGCGTCCTCTGGGCCAGTGTGGGCGGCGAGCCCACGACCTTGAAGTTGAAGTTGATTTTAAAGCGCCCCCCCGTTGCCCCCTGCCACTACCGGATCTCATTCACATACATAAAGTGATCGGTGCTGAACCTGTGGTGCGCCATGATCACCGGCACGGCGCTTTGATCAAACGACACTTCGTCGATCACCATCACCGCGTGCGGGGCCTCGAGTTCCAGCCATTTCAGGTCGTCGGCATCAGCCATCTCGGCGATTAACTGCTCGCGCACGGCCGCCACGCGGACCCCGTATTTTTCCAGCAGAAAACGGTAAAGCAGCGGCGGTAAATCATCCGCTGCGGGGAAGTCCGGCAGGCGTTCGGCCGGTAATACCAGCCGTTCATGCATGGCGGGAATGCCTTTAACCCGGCGTAAACGGCGGATGCGGATAACCGGTGCGCCGTCGTCAATTTGCAGCTTTTCGGCTTCACGGGCGCTGGCCTGGCCGGTCTGATGATCGAGCAAAATCGTCTCAGAATTCAGTAACGCACCGTCGCGGCCATGCAGGCGGAAATACTGAAAGAAATAACTGAGATTGTGCAGCGGTGCCCAGCCAGTGACCACGGTGCCGGTCTTGCGACGCCGCATCAGCATGCCTTCCGTCGTCAGCGCCGAAAGCGCTTTGCGTACCGTTCCCACCGAAACCCCGAAGTCTGCCGCCAGCGCATTTTCGCTCGGCAAAACCGTACCCGGCGGCAGCTCGCCAATCAGAATGGATTCGCTGATGTGACGTTTCACCACTTCATATAACGGCGCGGATTCCCTTTCGCTTAACCGGCCAAAAGGGGAAGCGTCCTGCTCTGCTTTATTTTGTTGTGTCATACCTGATTACCTATTGACCTGAACGGGCATCTGCTTTATCTATAAACTATATAGAAATAGAATAAAGCGAGTATAGCATGTCGTGCGAAGGAAGTTTGCAAATTGCGCTGGACTCCATCCGGCAGGACGAAACCGCCATTTTACAGGATCTCAGCCAGATGCTGGCAGTAGATACCTGCTTCCCGCCGGGCACCGGTTATCCGGCATTTGCCAGCCTGATGGAATCTCTGCTGGAGCCGATGGGGTTTGTCTGCGAGCGCGTCAGCGTGCCGGAAAACTTGTGGCAAACGCCGGACGGCAGTGCGCAGGGCGAACGGGTGAATGTGATTGCTACCTTGCCGGGCAGCGCCGCCGAAGCCTGTAATCTCTATTTTCACGTCGATACTGTTCCGGCGGGCGATGGCTGGAATTACCCGCCACTGACGCTGACGCAGGCTGATGGCAAACTGATCGGTCGCGGCGCGGCAGACATGAAAGGCACGATTGTGGCGGCGCTCGCGGCAATTCGCGCTGCGCAACGTCACGGGCTGGCGCTGAAATTCAATCCGGTTCTGCTGTTGTGTACCGATGAAGAAGGCGGTCTGTACCCCGGTGTGCGCTATCTGGCGGAGCAAAAATTATTCTCCGGCCACATGCTCAGCTTTAACGGCGGGGCGCTACCGCGTATCTGGGGCGGCTGTTTCGGCAGCATCGACCTCAAAATTTGTATCACCGGCCGGTCGGCGCACTCCGGCGATCCGGTCGGGGGCATCAATGCCATTGAAGAAAGCCTGCCGCTGATGAATGCGCTGCACACGCTCAAACGTGACGTTGAACAGCGCGCTTCCGCCATGCCTGCACCCCCTCATTTCGAAGGATGTCCGCTCACATCACGTCTCACGCTGGCTGCCGCGCAAGGGGGTGGCAAAGGTTCAACCCTGCCCGCACGCTTTGAACTGCTGGTTAACCGCCGCTATTCGCCGGAAGAGCCGTTCGAAACCGTCTTTAAAGAACTCACGGATTGTATCGGGCAGGCGATGAAAGATTCTGCGGCGCTGGCGGTGGAATATCACCTGATCGGCCATCTGGCTCCGGTCAGCGATCCGACCGGCCCGCACTGGCCGCGCTGGCTTGCGGCGCTCAGTCAGGGTTTTGGCTTCCACGCAAACGATTTCGCTGTCTGGGGTTCTTCCACCAGTTCCGACATGGGCTGGGTTCAGCAGGCAGGCATTCAGGAAATTTTACTCGGCGGGCTCGCCCGGCCGGAAAACCGTATCCATGCATCGGACGAATACACAACGATGCAGGACGTCGTCGCGTTATCGCAGTCAATTCTTGCTTATTTAGCTTCTGATTTTACTCCGACAGAAAATTCGCCAACCCAGGGCTTTTCGAATTCAGCAGAGAGGGTTTAATAATGTGTGCAATGAAAGGCGTTAACCGCCGTCAGTTTATCGCAGGATCCACCATTCTCACCGGCGCGGCGATGTTACCGTGGTCGGGCAATGTCGCCGCTGCCGTTTCCAGCGCCACGGACGCCAGCGGTTCACCGCGCAAGGGCGGGGTGCTGCGCATCAGCGTAGATCAGGCCGCCGGTATGCTTAATCCGCAGCAGGCGCGCGTCAATCCGGAATATCTGCTGGCTGAGTTGCTGTACAGCGGGCTGACCCGTCTGACGCAGGACATGAAAGCTGAAGCGGATCTGGCCGAATCCTGGAAAGCCAGCGACGACCTGACGCAGTGGACCTTTACCCTGCGTAAAAACCTCAGCTTTCACGACGGTTCTGCCTGTACCTCCGCCGATGTGGTGGCCAGCCTGAATGCCATTCTCGACCCGAAAAATGCTTCACCGGGGCAACACAATATTGGCCCGATCAAAACCGTCACCGCGCCGGATGCCGATACGGTAGTGATTGGCACCGACGGTCCGTACGCCGATCTGCCGGTGATGCTGGCGTATCCCGATGCCAAAATTATTCCCGCAGCGATTGCGGGCGGCCAGCCAGAACGCCTGAGCAAAGAGGCCATCGGTACCGGACCGTTTAAACTGGTGTCGTTTGAGCCTGAACGCCTGATTGTTGTTGAGCGCAATCCGCATTATTACGATCCGTCCCGTCCGCATCTGGACCGCGTTGAAGTGGTGGTCTATCCGGATGCCATTGCAGAAGGCTCGGCGCTGATTGCCGGTGACACCGATCTGATGCTTTCCGCCGCCTCTACTGAATTTGCCCGCCTGTCAAAATCCTCCGGCATCGTGCCGCTGCGCGTGTCGTCCGGTCAGTTCCTCAACGTGAATATGGGGTGTGACACCAAACCGTTTAACGATGTGCGCGTCCGTCAGGCGCTGGCGCTGTGTGTGGATCGCAAAGCTACTGTGGATTTTGTTGCCGAAGGCTACGGCACGGCAGGTAATGATACGCCGCTCAACACGGCCTATCCGTATTACCTGAACGAACCCCTCAAAGAACCGGATTACGCCAAAGCCAAAGCGTTGCTGAAAGATGCCGGTTATCCCGACGGATTAGATCTGACGCTGATCGCTTCCGACAAACCGTCCACCCGCACCCAGCTTGGAATTGCGTTGCGCGAAATGGCCAAACCGGGTGGTTTTCGCATTAATGTGCAGACGATGGCACACAGCACTTATCTCGATCAGGTGTGGAAAAAAGGCAATTTTTACGTCGGCTTCTACAACATGCAGCCCACGCCGGATGCCGTTTTCTCCCTGCTTTACACCTCGACGGCCTCCTGGAACGAAACCCGCTGGAATAACACTGAATTTGATACCGCAGTGAAAGCCGCGCGTGAAACAGCGGATCCGGCAAAACGCACCGAACTGTACGGCAAGGCGCAAAAACTGATGCACGATCAAGTGCCGTCACTCATTCCGGCGTTCTTCGATTTGCTGGCGGCAGGGCGCGATTACGTTGCCGGTTATCAGCTGCATCCGCGTGGTGCGGTGTTCCGTCTTGATCATGTGTGGCTGACGGCGAAAGCCCCAACCCGAAAATAACAGGGGGCATTGACAGTGACGGCGAGTTATTTGTTCAAACGTTTCATGCTGGTGATTTACACCCTGCTGGTGGTGTCGCTGCTGGTTTTTGGCATTACGCAATTGTTACCGGCGGATGCCGCCGTCACCCTGCTGGGGCAGAACGCCACGCCGCAAGCGCTGGCCGCCGTGCGTGCGCGTCTCGGGCTAAATGATCCGGCCTGGCTGCAATATTGGCACTGGCTGCGCGGCGTGCTGCACGGTGATTTCGGTGTGTCGATGCGTAACGGTTTGCCGGTGGCACCCACCATTATGGCGGCACTGGGGCGCTCCCTGCTGCTGGCCGTGTGCGCGCTGTTGCTGATGCTGGTTGTCGCGATTCCACTCGGGATCTGGGCGGCGGTCCGGCGCGGGAAACTGGCCGATATGCTGGTCAGCGTGTTGTCGTATGTCGGCATTTCATTTCCGGAATTTGTGACCGCCACACTGTTATTGCTGCTGTTTGCCGATGTCTGGCAAATCCTGCCCGCCACCGGGTATGTACCGCTGACGGAGGATTTCCGGGGAGGCATCAGCCATCTGATCCTGCCGTCGGTGACGGTGGCAATGATACTGGTGGCGCACGTTTCACGCATGGTGCGCTCGGAGATGGTCGATGTGTTGCAGACCGATTATATCCGCGCGGCACATCTCAAAGGGTTGTCGCGCCGCAGGATTTTGTGGCGGCACGCGTTACGTAACGGCCTGCTGCCGACCATCACCATTGTGGCGCTTGATGTCGGTTATCTGCTCGGCGGTATCGTGGTGGTGGAAGAGATTTTCGCCATTCCGGGGATTGGCCGTGAACTGATCGTCGCTGTTCAGGCGCGGGATTTACCGACCATTCAGGCCGGGGTGCTGATCCTTGCCGCGACCTATTCCATCGTCAATTTCCTGGCCGATCTGGCCTATGTTTTCCTCGATAAACGGATCAGTTATGCGTGATGTGATGAAGCATTTAATCCGTTCGCCGCAGGGCGCTGTCGGGTTATTTATCTTAGTGGTGGCTGCGCTGATGGTGTGCGGCGGGGCGCATATCGCGCCTTATGATCCGGAATCGATTTCGATTCTGGCGCGGTACAAAGCCCCCTCGGCAGAACACTGGTTCGGTACCGATCAGCTCGGACGCGATATTTTCAGCCGCGTGATGGTCGGTGCGCGCGCCACGATAGTGCTGTCACTGCTGGCGACATTAATGTCGATGGTCACTGGCGCGGTGATTGGCACCGCCAGCGCCTATCTGGGCGGCAAAACTGACGAAGCGATTATGCGCACTATGGATGCGGTAATGTCGATCCCGAGCCTGTTGTTCGCATTGCTGATTGTCAGCACCCTCGGTCAGAGCAGCTTCAATGCTGTACTGGCGATCACTATCGCATTTGTGCCCGGCATGGTGCGCATCGCCCGCAGCGTCTCGCTGGCAGCGCGTCAGCAGGATTACGTCAGCGCGGCGATTGCCCGTGGTGAAGCCACGCACTACATCATTTTGCGTGAAATGCTGCCCAATATTGTCGCGCCAATCATCGTGGAAGCCACTATCCGCGTGGCTTTCGCCATCATGTTATTTGCCACACTGAGTTTCCTCGGCCTCGGCGCACAACCGCCTGAGCCGGAATGGGGACTGATGGTGTCGGAAGCCCGTGCATATTTCTTTAACGCGCCATGGATGATGCTGATCCCGGGGGTGGCGATCGCGCTGGTGGCGATTGGTTTTAACCTGCTGGGCGATGGCCTGCGCGATGCGCTTAACCCGAGGAGCCACTGATGAGCGACGCCGTATTAGCCATAGAAAATTACAGCCTCGACTACCTGCTGCCTCAGTCAGAGCCGTTGCAGGTTTTGCAGGACATTTCACTCAGTGTGCAGCGCGGTGAAGTGGTCGGGCTGGTCGGGGAATCCGGTTCGGGTAAAACCACGCTGGGCTGGTCGGTTATGCGCTACATGGCTGCCAATGCGCGTGAACGCAGCGGGCGCATTCTGCTGGCGGGTGAGGATTTATGCCAGATGTCTGCGCCACAACTTGAAAACCTGCGCGGCGGCAAGCTGGGCATGATTTTTCAGGATCCGGGAGTTTCGCTGAATCCGACACTGACCCTCGGCGAACAGATCACCGAAGTGCTGATCCGCCATCGCGGGCTGGATGCCAGACAGGCGCTGGAGCTGGGCATTCAGTTGCTCAGCCACGTCGAGCTGAAAAATCCGGCGGCAATGATGAAGCGTTATCCGCATCAGGTGTCCGGCGGCGAAAAACAACGTGTACTGATCGCCACGGCCTTTGCCTGCGAGCCGCAATGTCTGATTTTCGATGAACCGACCACGGCACTTGATGTCATCAGTTCGGCACAAATTCTGGCATTGTTTGCCCGTCTGCGTGAGGAAACCGGCGTTGCCTCGCTGTACATCTCGCACGATCTGGCGCTGGTGTCAGCGGTGGCAGACCGCGTCTGTGTGCTGGAAAAAGGTCACATTGTTGAACAGGCCACCGCGCGCACGCTGTTCCTTTCGCCACAACATGCTTACACACAAAAGCTGGTAGCCGCAGTGCCGGATCCCGCGCATCGTCTGACAGATGCCACTCCGGTGTCAGCGCAGCCGCTGCTTAGCCTGCAAAACATCAATATTGATTATGGTCGTCACGGTTTGCTGGATCGACTTCTGCGCCGTGAAAACGGTAAAACCCGTGCTGCGTCGGATGTCAGCCTGACAGTGCATCGCGGGGAAATCGTCGGCGTGGTGGGGGAGTCCGGCTCCGGTAAGTCGTCGCTGGCAAAAGCACTGACCGGTCTGGTGCCGTTCAGCGGCAAAGTGGATTTTAACGGTTACAACCTGTCTGGCCGCGCCGAAATGGATAAAGACTATCGCCGCCGTGTGCAGATGATTTTCCAGCATCCTGACGCCTCACTCAATCCGCGTCAGCGTATCGGTGAGATCATCGCCCGTCCGTTGCGGCTGTACGGTTTGCCAGAGGGTGAAAACGAAGCGCAGGCGGTAGCGCGCTTGCTGGAGGATGTCCGGTTGCCTGCCAGTTTCGCCCGGCGTTTTCCGCATGAACTTTCCGGTGGACAGAAGCAGCGCGTGGCGATTGCCCGTGCGTTTGCGCATCCGCCTGAACTGGTGATTTGCGATGAAATCACTGCCGCACTCGATGTCTCGGTGCAGGCGACGGTGATTGAGTTATTGCTGGAACTGCGCCGTCGCTACGGCACCGCTTATCTGTTTATTACCCACGATCTGAACCTGATCCGCCAGATTGCACACCGCGTGGCGGTGATGTATCGCGGGGATTTGCTGGAAGTGCTGCCGGGCGAGGCTATGGCGCAACATGCCAGTCACGAATATACGAAGGCATTGCTGGCAGCGGTGCATACGCCTGAAAAGGCCATCACAGAACATCTTTGATACTGAAAGGGTTACACATGAATTCTCAACAATTACTGGCCGCAGTTGATGATGTCTATTGCCTGAATTTTCTGGCGCGTATGGTGCAGCACAAAAGTTACAGCCAGACAGACGGCGAGCGCAAACTGGCAGAATATATGGCCAGCCAGATGCAGATGCTCGGGCTGGAAACGCAACTGCAACCGGTGCCGGGCGAGCGTCTGAACGCTATCGGCACGCTTCGCGGAGAGGGCGGCGGCCACAGTTTGCTGTTCAACGGTCATCTCGATACCAACCCGGTGACCGAAGGCTGGACGGTCGATCCGTGGGAAGGAAAAATCGATGATGAATTCATTTACGGCATCGGTGTTTCCAACATGAAAGCAGGTGACGCGGCCTATTTCTGTGCGCTGAAAACGCTGATCGACAACGGTGTGAAACTTAAAGGCGACGTTATCCTGACGTATGTGGTCGGTGAATTGCAGGGCGGGATCGGCACCATTGCGGCCATCGAACAGGGCATCAAAGCCGATTATTTTATCAACTCAGAACCGACCGATGTGCAGGCGATGACCATGCATGCCGGGTCGCTGATGTTCACCATCGAACTGACCGGCGATACGCGCCATCTTTCAAAGCGAGAAGAAGCGGTGGATGCGATTCAGGCGGCCATCAGGTTAATCCCGCAAATCAATAACATCACTTTTACCGGCGCGGAAACGGACGATCACCGCAAAATTAACCGCGGCCATATCGGCACCATCCACGGCGCGCTGGGACGTGATTTAGAGGAATGGCGTCCGCCACAGGTCGCTGACTTCGTGCGCCTCAGCGGATCTGCGCGTTTTGCGCCGGGGCAAACGGTTGATACCGTGCTGGCCGATTTACAGGCGCTGCTCGATGACCTGTGCAGCGAATTTCCCGGCTTGCAGGCAGAACTGTTTGATGACGGTAAACGCCATCGCCCGACCATGCTGCCGTTCGAAGTATCGCCGGAATCCCCCATCATTAAAGCGGTGAACCGTGCCTATCAGACGGTACGCGGTGAACAACAGCCCACCGGCGTTATTACGCCACCGGCTTTTTATGGCACTGATGCCGCGCATTTCTACCAGATGCTGGGCATGGAAGGCGTGGTCTGCGGGCCGGGTGGCAAGTTCAACACCATGCCGGACGAGCGTGTTCACATTAAAGATTTCCTCGATACCGTGCGGGTTTACCTGCTGGCAATCCTCGAAATCTGTCAGCCGGTTGAAGCCTGATTGAAGAGGGGCAACAGATGTCGATGGCTGTGAATCTGGCGGCATTGAGCCGCCTGCGTGACGCCATGCGCATGGCGGATGCCGACGTTATGCTGGTCGACAGCGGTGAACTGCTGGCGTGGCTGACCGGTTTTACCGTATCGGAAACGATGTACCGCGCCTGTCTGGTGCCGCTGAGCGGCGAGCCGTGGATGGTGCTGCGCAAGCTTGATGAAGCGCCGTGTCGTCAGTTGAGCTGGCTGCGTGACATTGTCACTTATGATGACGCTGAGAACCCCTGGAAGTGTGTGGCGCAAAGCCTGATTTCACGCGGCTATCGCGACTGCCGTCTTGGCGCAGACACCCGTTCTTACGGCATGACGGCAGATACCTGGCAGCAGCTTTCCGAACATTTACCCGAAGCCGTCTGGCGGCCTGTGCCGGGTGTCAGCGACAGTCTGCGGCAGGTGAAATTTCCTTATGAGCTGGACCTCCTTCAGCAGGCGGCGCATATCGCGGATACCGCGTTTCTGACGCTGAAAGAGCAGGTAAACGCGGGCTGGCGTGTGCGGGACGTTGCCGCGCTGGCGGCACAGATTTTTCTTTCTGAAGGTGCTGATACCGGTGAAACCGGTCCGGTTGTCCGTTCCGCCGGAGACAGCGGTTTTCTGCATGCGCAGACGCATGAGGATATTATCCAGAACGGCGACATTCTGCATGTGGAACTGATCCCCAAGGTAAAACACTACAGCGCCCGCCTGATGCGCCCGTTTATCCCCGGCGGAATCAGTCCGGAGCAACACCACATCGCCCGCCAGCTTATCGCCCTGCAGGATGCGCAGATCGCCGCCATGAAACCGGGCGCGAAAGCCCGTGACGTCGATGCGATTTTACGCAACGCCGTGCTCGCTGCCGGGTTACGCGCTGATTACGGTAACGTCACCGGTTACGCGCTCGGGCTTTACACCCGTACGCCACGTCCGAGTGATTTTTCGCATTGCTTTACGCCAGCAGCAGACTGGAGGCTGGAGGAAAACATGGTGTTCCATATGTACACTTCGGCAGCCGGACTGGCGTTCAGCGAGACAGTCGTGGTGAGGCCGGAAGGCGGAATGAGGATGAGTCGTTTACCGAGGGAGGTGATTTTGATTTAAAAAGGGAGGGGGGGGCGACCTAATTGCAAATTCAAATTCAAAACCTTGGGTTGCCACCCAAACTGGCCCAGAGGACGCGTAAGCGCGCGCCCTCTGGACTCCCGCGCTTTTTCACTACGCGCTGTCGCTAGACACTATGTTTCAGTTGCCGCCGTGACAGGCTGGAAATCTTGCCGCTTCGCGGTGCCTTCTCTCGGTCCTGGAGCCTTTGGTCTCCAGGCCGCTCCGTTCAGCAAGATTTCTGAATCGCCCGCACGATCTTAAATTCAAAGGCAGGAGTTTTT
>NZ_QSNX01000007.1:0-82295 GCF_009498575.1 Rahnella sp. RcJ3 | reverse complement strand
TCTTTTTGCGCGGGTTGTAACCCGATGGGAGGGAACCGCGCAGCGGCGGGATTTTGCGGCTATCACTGCGGCTGATGGAACATAGTCAGCGAGCGGAGCGCGCAGTGAAAGAGCCCGGGGGGGCTTGGGGGGCGGCGGCGATAAGCCGCCCCCCAAGTCGGTGTGGGCCGACGCCCACGACCTTGACCTGAAGGCCAGTTTGCACAGCATGCGCAAAAAACTAATTAATTTTTGCCCCAAGCCTCTCCACTCTTTCAATCCCTCTTCTGACATCTTCAAAGGTAATATCCATGGGCATGTTCGCCATATCTGGCGTGCTCAGACTGCGGTCAATAATCACGGCCAGATCCTGCTCCGTCAGCCCTGTCGCGATATGCGCTAACTGTGTTGGTATGGCACTGTCGCGGGCCAGGGCGATGGCGGTCAGCAACTCATCGTCGCTGCGGTTTTCCAGTGCCAGCATGCACAGGTTGCTGTAACCGACCAGTAAACCATGAGGGATATGGCGGGTTTTCGGGCAGACGGTGAAACCTTCATATAACGCATGGGCAGCGCCGGTGTGTGCGCCGTTGCTCATGACTGAGGTCAGTCCGGCGTAAAGGAAAATGGCATCGAGCACCTGTTCGAGGGCGTTGTTGGCTTTGCCGTCATGCACCGCAAAACAGGCGTCGGCGGCGAAATGTTCGATCAGGGTGTAACACAATTCACTGTTGGTTCTGGCGACACCTGCCAGGCCGGTAAGCTGATTCAGGTCGCTGATGGCACGATATTCGTACCATTTTGCCAGCGTATCGCCGATGCCCGCTGAGAGCCATTGCAGCGGGGCGGTGGCCAGTAAATCAGCGTCGATCACCACCGCAGCGGGGCCACAGGGTAACGGCATCATGTCACGGAATTCACCGTCCTGATGATAACGGAACGCCAGCGAGGTCACCGCCGAACAGGTGCCCGCAATGCTCGGCAGTGTCACCACCGGAATATTGCACGCCACGCCTGCCGCTTTGGCGGTATCCAGCGCTTTTCCGCCACCGGTGGCGATAATCACTTCCACCCCTTGCGTGCGGAACACGTCTGCCAGCCGGTTGATTTCCTCCTGACAACACACGCCGTTGAAGATTTCACTGCCAAGATAGCTGACCATCTGCTGCTCGAGCTGATCCGCGACTTTCGCCTCGACGCTGGCAATGGCGCGTTTGCCGCCCACTAACATTGCCCGCTGGCCTAAGCGTCCGCACATCGCGCCCAGATGCTTAATAGCGCCGCGCCCGCGCAGCACGCTGGCAGGAAATACCAAACGATGGGTGAACATGCATGCCCTCATAAACTCAGGTGTTTTATGAAGTATAGAAGGCGCGCAGCAGAGCGTAAGAATATCAGCGGCGGCGCTGACGCACGACGTCGTGGGTTTTGCGCAAGGCGTCGCGCGCACCCGGCAGACGCTGCGCGACACCGATAAACAGACAGTCGATGATCAGCAACTGGCTGGTCCGGCTGGCCATCGCCGCGGCCCGAAAACCCATTTCGCGGCTGCTGGTTCGTAACACGATATCGGCCTTGCGGGCGAGAGCGGCACGGCCATTGGCGGTGATCGCCAGCGTTGTTGCCCCCGCGGCTTTAGCCTGTGTAAGCGCTTCAATGACATCTGCCGTCTGGCCGGAGTGGGAAATCGCCAGCGCGGCATCTGCATTCGTTAACTGACAGGCGCTCACCAGACTTTCGTCTGTGCTGCCAAAAGTCTGGGCGACAACGCCGATGCGCCGCAGTTTCTGGCAGAAGTCCTGAGCAACCAGCGCTGAGGCACCGGTGCCGTAAATATCAATCCGGCGTGCCTGTGAAAGGATACTGACCGCCTGTTCCAGCGTTGCTGCGCTGAGGAGCTGCGTGGTCTCGGTCGCGCCTTTGACCTCGAATTCCAGCAGCTTTTGCAGGATCTGCTTGGGCGAATCATTGTCGCCGATATCCGCCGCCAGGGGCATCTCGATGGGCATCGGACTGGAGGTTTCTGCGGCCAACGCCAGCCGCAGCGCCGGATAGCCGGTAAACCCCAGCCGTTTGCTGGTGCGTACCACCGTGGCGGTGCTGGTTTCAGCGTATTTTGCCAGTTCCGTCACGCCCATTTTCGCCACACCCAGCGGATTGAGCCTGATAATGGTGATGATGCGTTTTTCCGCCGGAGAAAAACTGCCCTGTAATGCGTTCAGACGTGACTGCAGGTCACTGCCATTCATGCTTATTCCTCCAGTTCACGTAAATGATCGTCTTTTCGTAACGTCATCAGCGCAAACAGGCTGACCACGCAGGTGGCGACCACGTAATACGCCGGAATATCCAGATTGCCGGTCTCTTTAATCAGACCGGTTATGATCAAACCGGCACAGCCGGAGAACACGGCGTTCGACAATGAATAGGATAATCCCAGACCGGTATAACGCACGCGGGTCGGGAACATTTCCGCCAGCATCGCCGGGCCGGGACCGGCAATCATGCCAATTGTTGCCCCGGCAATCAGCACTGCAATGCCTTTCGCCAGCAGACTGCTTTCAGGGTTTTGCAGCAAATGCAGCAACGGAAAACTCAGCACGATGACGGCAAATACGGCAATCATCATGACCTTTTTACGGCCGATTTTATCGCTCAGCCAGCCGGAAGGCAGAATAGCCAGCGCGAAACCGACGTTCGCCAGCACGGTGGCCACCAGTGCCTGTAAAAACGTGGCGTGCAGGGAGGTTTGCAGATAAGACGGCATCACCACCAGGAAGGTATAACCGCCCGCCGACCAGCCCATCATGCGGCCAATCCCCAGCGCAATAGCTTTGGCGGTGGCGACAGCAGAGGCTTTTTCAGCGGCTGTTTTTTGCGCTTTCGGTTCGGCCTTTTTACTGGCAACAAAGTTGGGTGTTTCATCGAGTTTCAGGCGCAGATACAACGCCACCAGCCCCATCGGCAGCGCCAGAAGGAACGGAATACGCCATCCCCAGTCTTTCATTTGTGCTTCGGGAAGGGTCTGAACCAGCAACGCGACCAGCGCCACGCCGGTCAGCAAGCCCAGCGAAACGGTAAACGACTGCCACGCGCCGTAAATACCGCGTTTGCCTTTCGGTGCGAATTCGGTCATCAGGGAGACCGCGCCACCGAATTCACCGCCCGCAAACAAGCCCTGGAACATGCGCATCAGTGTCAGTAACAGCGGCGCGGCTACACCAATCTGCGCATACGTCGGCAGTAAACCAATGATCGCTGTGGCGAGTGTCATCAGCAGAACGACGGCGATCAGTGTCGGCTTGCGGCCAATGCGGTCGCCGATGCGACCAAAAATGATCGCACCAATGGGACGACAGAAAAACGCCAGCGCGAACGACGCATACGTCAGAAGTAACCCGGTCAGGCCGGTCTGGCCTTCCAGCGTGAAAAAGTTACCGGCGATCAGCGTCGCCAGATAACCGTAAACGCCGAATTCATACCATTCGATAAAATTACCGACCGAACCGGCGACGAGCGCGCGGCGTGACTGGCTGGCGGTAGCAGGGGAAATCTGTCCGGTGCGGGTCATCATTAACCTCTTCAGGAAAAGAACATTGTTATAAGAATAGGATGTAAATAATTTTCTAAATTCTGGTGATTATTATGTCAATAATTTTCATGTATTGAACAAAATTAAAGCGGGAAGTGTGGGGTCAGGCAGGTTTTATGGCATAAAAAAGGCTGCGCCTCGAAAGGAGCAGCCTGTTTAAAAGCGGGGCAGTTACAGCGTGTGGATGTCGATACCGTCACCGATATTACTTTTCTGGTAGTAAGCCCGCGGGACTTCTACCTGATACTGTTTGTCAGCGTAAGCGACTTCCAGAATAAAACGTTCGTTTTCGTAAGATTCCACCGGAATAAACCCGAAGAATCCTTCCGTGACGCTGATCGTCCGGGAAGACGGAATAGCGTAACGATGAACAATCCTTGCTCTGAGCGGTTCTTGCTTGCCAGTTAACGTATTCCATACGCGGTTAACGGGTTGCGCCAGAGAATCAATCACCTCTGAGGCCAGCGAGTTAAGAGCGGAGGGCCAGCTCTTCGGTGTTTTCATAGTCATGATAAATACCTCGTTGGTCTATATAACCCAATTCTTATAATTATCCGCGGCTAAGATCCAATCATTTTTTACGCTAAGTTTATTCAGGTTTTGTAAGTGTTTGATTTATCCGGCGACGGTTTTGCGTCTTTTGCCGGATTTACGTTCTGCTAGCAATAACGGGCAGGAAGGGCACATGGCGTGATCGGCCAGATCGTAGCGCAGACAGCATTGCTTGCGGTATTGCGGACTGTCGGGGTCTGAGGGATCTTCCGCGCGCAGCGGCTGAAATAACGGGTTTTTGCCGCCATAACGCAGCTCGCGCGATTCCATCAGCCGCATACCGTCCGAGATATCGGCATTGACCAGCTCTGCCTGTTTGACGCCCCAGCCGACGCGGATTGCCGCGTTGCTCCAGTAAATGCCCGGCTTTAAACCGGAGAATTCTGCCAGCGCTTCGCAAACCGGACGCAATTGCTGTTCGATCATCACATCGAAACGCGCCATCGGTTCAGCGGATGTCAGCGCTTCGCCTTCGCCGTCGAGATAAATTTGCGCAGGTAAGCCTTCTTCCTGCATGCACAGATAGACATTTTCAGCGGCGATAGGCAGTTGCCAGCCGTGACGCAGAGAGACGATCACCCAGCTCGGCAGCAGGGTGGCGAAATACCATTGTGACCACATCGAGATCCGCGCACGGCGTGTGTCGCACTTTGCGGCATCGGCGGCATTGGCATCCAGATAGCGTTTGAGCACGCTGGCGCAACCTTCGGCAGTGGTCAGCAGTGACATCGGCACCGCATTGGTCACCAGCGGTGTCATCGGTTTGAAAGTCTCTGCAACCCAGCTGACCGGCGTTTCGCGGAAACTGTCGAGGAGTGTTTGCATCATCAGGTTATGAAAGTCATTCGGCTTGGTAAATCATGGGAATAGAGTAACGAATATTAAAGCGGAATAGTAATGATTTCGATTTAGATTGAGGGTTTTTGCCTCCCGCAGTGAAGGGGAGGCGCAGAGGAAACGTTAGCAGACGACACTGACGCCAGCCTGTTTCAAAATCTCACGCACAACCTTTTGTTTGTCATTGCTCAGCGGCAGCGCCGGTTTGAGTGAATACACCGGCATTTCACTGATGACTTGTGAAATGGCGTATTTGATGACGTTGTAGATCGGCGTATCCAGCGTGTACAGCGGAGGCAGGAAGGATAACCGTTGTTGCAGTTCTACTGCAGTGGCGAAATCTTTCTCTTTAAAGGCGCGGTAAATTCCGCAGGTGAGTTGCGGGGCGAAGTTGGCGCTGGCGGGGATCGCGCCGTCGCCGCCGAGGATCAGCGTGCCGAACAGATATTCGTCATACCCGGAGAACACGGCGAAATCAGGGCGCTCAGGTTTCACGGCCTGTATCGTTTCGCGAATGTGATTGAGGCTGTCCACGGTATCTTTCAGGCCGACAATGTTCGGGCATTCCAGCGCCAGACGTTTGATCAGGCTGACGGGCAACGGCTGACCCGTCAGTCCCGGATAGTTGTACATGATCACCGGCAAACCCGCGCCTTCAGCAATCGTGCGGTAATGCAGATACAGCGCTTCTTCAGTTATCGGGTTGTAATAAGGATTCACCACCACCACGCCGTCCGCTCCGATACTTTTAGCGTGTTGCGCGAAGGCCAGCGTTTCTGCCGTACCCGGATGCGCTGCGCCGATCAAAACGGGCACGCGCCCGGCAACATGCCTGGTGCAAAACTCAGCCACTTCATGACGCAGCGCCTGAGACATATGCGCGAATTCCCCTGCGCTGCCGAGGAAAAACAGGCCGTTCACGCCGCCTTCAATCGTAAAATCAATCAGACGCGCCATCCCCTGACGGTCAAGCTGCTCATTCTCATTCAGGATCGTTGCGACAGGGGGGATCACGCCATGAAACAGTGGACGGGTCATACATTCGTTCTCCATATGAAAGTGGAAAGTACTTAACACCCCATTTATAGAACGCTGTTTCAAATTTTTATAGCGATGGGATCGAATTACATGGATTTAGCGAAGATTTGGAAGGGAAGTCACAAAGGCGGGGGTAACTCCCTCCCCTGCGAAGGGGAGGGTTGGGGTGGGGTATTAAGGTCAAAAACTGATGTTAAGGTTTGTTTAAACAGGGTGTTAGCCCTTAAAACCCCCTCCCGGCCTCCCCCTTCGCAGGGGGAGGAGCAGGGCAAAACCCGCTCGCGGTGCAGAGTGAAACCCGACCTACATCACCAGTGCCTGACCGTCTTTGCGGGATTCAGTGCCCGCCAGATAGCCGCCTGCCGGATTGGTGACAATCACCTGCGCGCCGCCAAACGAGTGGCCGCTGAGCGGGTCTTCCACGATCAGTTCGTGGCCCATTGCGCGCAGCGCTGCCAGCGTGTTGTGATTGAAGGTGGATTCAATCGCCACCTGACGCCCACCGTTGATCCGCCAGCGCGGCGCATCGATGGCGGCTTGCGGATTTTGTTTATACAGCATCACGCGCAGCGCCAGTTGCAGATGTCCCTGTGCCTGCATCGGACCGCCCATCAGGCCGAACGACATCAGCGGTTTGCCTTCGGCGTCCTGTGCAAAGGCGGGAATGATCGTATGTAGCGTGCGCTTGTTTGGTGCGACACAGTTGGCGTGCGCCGTGTCGAGCGTAAATCCGCAGCCACGGTTTTGCATACTCAGACCGGTACCAGGCACCACGACGCCGGAACCGAAGCCCATGTAGTTCGACTGAATGAAAGAGACCATCATGCCGCTGGAATCTGCCGTCGTCAGATACACGGTGCCGCCCGGACGCGGTGCGCCGTAAGTCACGTCGCTGGCTTTGCTGCGGTCAATGAGTTTTGCCCGCTCTGCCAGATAATCATCGTTCAGGAACAGTTGCGGATCGAAGAACATATGGTCGCTGTCGGTGACGTGCTGGTCCAGATCCGCCAGTGCCAGTTTCATCGCTTCAATACACAAATGCGTGGTTTCCACCGAATCCACCGGCTGGCTGCCGATATTCAGCTTGTCGAGAATGCCCAGTGCAATCAGCGTGGCGATACCCTGACCGTTCGGCGGCAACTCATGAACCGAGCCACCGGCAAACGACTGCTGCAGGGTTTCCACCCAGTCGGCCTGGTGATTCGCCAGGTCATCCAGCGTCATTGCGCCGCCGTGGGCCTGACTGTGCGCCACTATTTTTTCCGCCAGTTCGCCGCGATAAAATGCTTCGCCTTCGGTTCTGGCGATCAGTTCAAGTGAGTCTGCCAGCGCAGGATTACGGAAGATTTCCCCGATTTTCGGCGCACGACCTTCCGGTGCAAAACATTCCATGAAGCCCGGCTGGTTATGCAGTTTTTTCACCGCGATTTCCCACAGGCGACCAATCAGCGGCGATACCGGAAATCCGTTGCGGGCATAATCAATCGCCGGTTGCGCCAGCGTGGTCAGCGGCAGGGTGCCGAAGCGTTTTGCCAGCGCCACCCAGCCGGAGACTGCACCCGGCACGGTGACGGCATCCCAGCCGTAGGTCGGTACGGCATCTAACCCTTTGTCCGCGAAATACTCCGGCGTCCACGCTGCCGGTGAACGGCCTGAAGCGTTGAGTCCGTGGGCTTTTTTGCCGTCCCAGACGATCGCGAATGCGTCACTGCCTGCGCCGTTGCCGCTCGGCTCAAGGACGGTGAGTGCGATGGCAGTGGCGATGGCGGCATCGGCAGCATTACCGCCCAGCATCAGCATTTTCATGCCTGCCTGAGCCGCCAGCGGCTGCGAGGCACAGACCGCATTGGCACCCATCATGGTCGGACGCAGGGTCGGATAAGCCACATTAAAATCGTAATTCTCAGACATGTATTCTTCCTTAAAAAAGCTGCAAACGGTTTATTCAGAACGCGGGTCGAGCGCATCACGCAGCCCGTCACCCAGCAAATTGAAACCCTGTACGGTGAGGAAAATCGCCAGACCGGGGAAAATTGACATCCACGGCGACTGCTCAAGGAAGCTGCGCGCAGTGTTAAGCATCGCGCCCCACGAGGCGTCCGGCGGTTGCTGGCCGAGGCCGAGAAACGACAGGCTGGCTTCGGTGATGATCGCCGAGGCAATCGCCAGCGTCGCCTGCACCAGAATGGGCGACAGCACATTCGGCAGCACATAACGCCAGAGGATCCAGCGGTCGGGCAGACCAATCGCCCGCGCCCCTTCAATGTATTCCTCGTTGCGGATACTCATCACCTGCGCACGCGTCAGGCGGGCAAAAATCGGCATAGCCGAAAGCCCGATGGCGATCATCGCATTACCCAGACTTGGGCCGAGAAAAGCACCCAGCGCAATCGCCAGCACCAGAAACGGACACGACAGCAGCGCTTCGACCACGCGGGAGATAATGCTGTCCATCCAGCCCTGCCAGAAACCGGCGATAAGCCCCAGCGGAACGCCGATCACAATGGCGATAATTACCGACACGCAACCGGCCATCAGCGAGGTACGTGCCCCCCAGAACAGGCGCGATAAAATGTCGCGGCCCAGTTCATCGGTGCCCAGCCAGTGCAGGGCGGAAGGCGCTTTGCGTACCGCCATGAAATCGGCTTTGATCGGATCAAACGGCGAAATCCACGGGGCGAGCAACGCCAGCAAGGCGAAGGTGATGACCAGCACCGCGCCAGTCACTGCGCTTTTATTGCGCAGAAATTTGCTGAGTACGCGGTTCGGCTCGCGGGCAGGGAGTGACGTTGTCACGGAAATCACAGAAACGCTCATCTCAGGCTCTCCGCATGCGTGGGTTGACCAGAACGTACAGCACGTCGGCCAGCAGGTTCATCAGCAGAAAACCGACGGCGACCACCATCACCACGCCCTGAACCACGGCGTAATCGCGGTTAAACACCGAGTCGACAATCATTTTGCCAAAGCCCGGGATGGTGAAAACCTGCTCGCTGAGCACCGCGCCGCCCAGCAGTTCGCCGAACAGCAAGGTGGTCAGGGTGATAATCGGCACCAGCGCATTACGCAGCGCGTGTTTCATGATCACTTTTTTCGGCAGCAGCCCTTTGGCGCGGGCGGTACGGATGTAATCCGCCTTGAGAACCGCAATCATCGCCGCGCGGGCATGGCGCATCAGCGTGGCAGAAAGGCCGGTGCCGAGCACCGCCGCAGGCAGCAGCATGGTTTTCAGGTTTTGCAGCGGATCTTCTGAAAACGGCACGTAACCTGACGCAGGAAGCCAGTGGAGTTTCACGGAGAACAACATAATCAGCAGCACACCCAGCCAGAAATGGGGGATCGAAATCCCCGACAGCGCCAGAAAATTGGTGCCGTTATCTATCCAGGTACCTTTGTTAACGGCCGCCAGCACGCCCATGGTGATACCGATAATCAGCGCCACAATCATCGCCAGCAGCGACAGTTCCAGCGTCACCGGCAGTTTGCTGGCGATCAGTTGTAATACCGGTTCCTGCGTGCGCAGCGACGTACCGAAATCGCCGCGCAGCGCGTTGCCGACCCAGTGGAAATACTGGCTGGGGATCGGGTCATTCAGATGATATTGCTCGCGTAACTGCGCAATCACTGCCGGATCCCGCTCCTCGCCCGCCATCGCGGTGATCGGGTCGCCCGGCAGTAATTTCTGCAACGAGAACACCATCAGCGTGACCAGAAACAACGTCGGTATGGCTGAAATCAGCCGTTTCACCACCAGTTCTAACATTGTCTTTCCTCAGGCAATTACTTGTTCAGCGCCAGACCCTGCAGCCGGATCAGCCCGTCGGCGTAAGGTACGAAACCGGTCACTTTTTTACTCATGCCGAAAATGCGCGGTTCGAAGTACAGATACACCAGCGGATCGTCGAGGTTTTCCTGCACCACAATCTGCTTGTAGAGGGCTTTACGCTTCTCCACATCGCTGGTCAGACGCGCTTCCTGCAACCACTGATCGACCTGCGGATTGCTGTATTTGCCGTCGTTCAGGCCGCCTTTGGTATTGAGGAACGAGAAGATATTGCCGTCCGGATCCGGGCGCCCTGACCAGCCGGACATGCTCATTTTGAATTCGCCGCGTTGCTGGCGATCGAGCAGCGTGGCGTATTCGGTCATTTGCAGATTCAGGTTGATGCCCGCTTCGCTGACCATCGCCTGCAATACCTGCGCAACCTGCTGAGAAGTCGGGTTGTTGGCGACCAGGAAATCAATGGTCAGCGGTGTTTTCACTCCGGCGGCGGCCAGCAGCGCTTTGGCTTTTTCGATATCGCGTTTTGGCACCGGAATGTCGGCGTGATAAGGGCTGGCAGGCGAGAACGCCTGATTCGCCGGAGTATATTGCCCCTGGAATACCACCTGATTCAGGGCGTCACGGTCAATCGCCAGCGACAGCGCCTGACGCACGCGGGCATCTTTCGCCAGCGGCGTATCGGTATTGGCGGTGCCGTTGGCGATATTGATCGTCAGCCCCATGTAACCGAGGCCGGTGGTACTGGCCAGTTGCAGATTACTGTCGGCTTTCACCGTTGCGGTGTCGCTGGCGGCAATGCCTTCGGTGATGTCTAAATCGCCCGCACGCAGGTTGGCAAGGCGAACCGACGCATCCGGAATAGGCAGGAACACCACTTTATCGAAGTGATACGCGCCTTTGTTCCAGTAATTTTCAAAACGCTTAAGCACGATGCGGTCCTGCTGAACGCGGCTGACAAACTCGTACGGGCCGGAACAGACCGGATGCGCCGCCACATTGCCTTTGGCCGTCGCTTCCGGCGCCATCATGGTGCCCGCGCGGTCAGTCAGTTGCATCAGCAACGCGGCGTCTGCGGTTTTCAGATGGAAAACCACGGTGTACGGCGCGGTGACTTCCACGGATTCAATGGAAGAGAGCTCACTTTTGCGCAAAGAACCCGGCAGCGTCAGGTAACGTTCGATATTGTATTTCACCGACGGCGCATCAAATTTCTCGCCATCATGGAAGGTCACGCCTTCGCGCAGATGCAGGGTCAGCGTTTTGCCCTCGTCGCTGTACGCCCAGTCTTTCGCCAGACCCGGCACGATTTTAAGATGCTGATCGACATCCACCAGACGCTCACACATGGCGCTGAACACGAAACGCCCGTAATAGGTGCGCGCCGTGGCCGGATCCAGCATGTCAGGATCACTGCCAAGGCCGATGCGCAGGGTGCTTTCCGCATGGGCGAGGCCCGCAGACGTCAACAACATTAAGGCGGGAATGCAGGCAGTTAAGCGGGGTGCAAATCTCATGGTCGGGTTCCCTGGGTTGAGGTTGGAGTGGAAAGTGAAAGCCGGGACTGGCTCGCTTGTTCAAACAGCGCACGCCGTAAGGTAAAAGCGGCGGACGGCGGCGGAACCAGCACCGAGGTGCGGTCCCGTTGCAGTTCGCTCCAGCGGTGGCAGGCCACCATGCGGTTGTCACTGACGGTTTCGAGTGGCGGTTCCACCAGACGACATTCGTCGGTGGCGAACGCGCAGCGGGTATGGAAACGGCAGCCGGTGGGCATATTGGCCGGATTGGGCATATCGCCCTGTAACATCGGCACCGGACGTTTTACACCGGGTGTGAGCAGCGGCGCGGAGGCAATCAGCGCCTGGGTATACGGATGCAGCGGCTGATCAAAAATGTCATCGGTGCGGGCCAGTTCCACGATTTGCCCGAGGTACATCACCGCCACACGGTCGCTCATATGGCGGATCACTGCCAGACCGTGCGCGACGACAATCATCGTCAGACCAAACTGTTGTTTCAGGCTTTCCAGCAGATTCACCACCTGCGCCTGCACTGACACATCCAGCGCCGACACCGGTTCATCCCCCAGCAGCAGTTTCGGCGAGGACGCCAGTGCGCGGGCGATACCGATGCGCTGGCGCTGACCGCCGGAAAACTCATGCGGATAGCGGTTGCTGAATGCGGCGGGCAGGCCGACCGTGGTCAGCAGTTCGCGCACTTTTTCCTGTCTGTCTGCTTTACCACTGACAATGTTGTGCAGCCACAGCGGTTCGCCGACGATTTCTTCCACGGTCATGCGCGGGTTGAGTGAGGCAAACGGATCCTGAAAGATGATTTGCAGGTCGCGGCGCAGCTTTTTCATCTGTTCAGCCGAAAACTGTTTCAGGTTTTCGCCTTCATAAAACACGTCACCGTCGGAGGCGCTGAGCAACTGCAATAACAGGCGACCCAGGGTTGACTTCCCTGAGCCGGATTCGCCGACAATCGCCAGCGTTTCGCCATGCCAGACGCGCAAAGACACACGATCTACCGCCTGCACGATTTTCGGTTTGCTGAATAGTGACGATGGCCCTTTAAAGACTTTGCTCAGCGCGGCGGCTTCCAGAATGGGGCGGGGAGTGAGGCTCATGCGCAGGCTCCTTCGGCGGATAACACGAAATAGTTTTCCAGCGGCGCAAAGAAACAGGCGACGTGGTGCGGCGACTGATTCAGGGCGCGCAATGGCGGACGCTCCTGGTGGCAGCGTTCGGTGGCGAACGGGCAGCGTGTCGAGAAGCGGCAGCCCTGCGGCATGTCTTTCGGTAACGGCACGGCACCGGGAATGGTGGACAGCGCGCCCTGACGCGGAGCCAGCGACGGCATCGACCCCATCAGCCCGATGGTGTAAGGATGCTGCGGATTATTGAAAATATCGGTCACCAGACCCTGTTCGACGATCTGCCCGGCGTACATCACCGCCACACTGTCGGCGACTTCCGCCACCACACCCAGGTCGTGGGTGATCAGCAATAATGCGCTGCCGGTTTCCTGCTGAATACGGTTGAGCAGGGCGAGGATTTGCGCCTGAATGGTGACGTCCAGCGCGGTGGTCGGTTCGTCGGCAATCAGCAACTGCGGACGGTTGATCAGCGCCATGGCAATCATCACCCGCTGGCGCATACCGCCGGAAAGCTGGTGCGGATAAGCCTCCATCCGCAGTTCCGGCGCAGGAATCTGCACCTTTTTCAGGATTTCCAGCGCCTGTTCGCGGGCCGGTTTTTTGCCGACACCCTGATGACGCATCACCGCTTCGGCAAGCTGATCGCCCAGTGTCAGCGCCGGATTGAGTGATGTCATTGGCTCCTGAAAAATCATCGCCAGTTCCTGACCGCGCAGGTCGGCGTACTGACGCTCAGATAGCCCGAGCAGCGAGGTATCATTGAGCCGGATATCGCCCTGCAACACTTTGGCGCTGGCGGGCAATAACCCCATCAGCGCCAGCGACGTCACGCTTTTGCCGCAACCTGATTCGCCCACCAGCGCCAGCGTTTTTCCGGCTTCCAGTTGTAAGGAAATACCGTCGAGCACGGTCGCGGGAGAACCGGAAAATTGCACCCTCAGGTCGTTAATGTGTAACAGCGGCCTGACGGGTCCGGCGGGGTCAGTCATCAGTAAAATCCTCGTCATCATCATGCAGGGTTGAAAGAAATGCCTGTTGCAGCGCCAGAAGGTGCTCGCGCATGACTTTCGCGGCTTCTTTCGGCTGGCGTGCGGCGATGTGTTCTACGATACGTTCATGGTGATCGTCGTAACGGTTCAGGCGCTCCTGATTGCGTGCCGCGTTGCGCACCGCCAGCCAGCTCGGGTCACGGCGGATGGCGTCGACGGCATCAAACAGACCTAGCAACAACCGGTTACCCGCGGCATCGGCAATAGCGCGGTGAAAGGCGCTGTCCCACAGCTCAATCTGATCCGGATCACCGCGCGACATCGTTTTCACTTTGTCCAGTAAACGGCGCATCAGCTGGATTTGTTCCGGCGTAGCGCGCAGTGCGGCGTATTTCGCCAGCCCCGGTTCGATTTGCAGACGGGCTTCCATCACTTCCTGCAAGTTGGATTGTTTCGGTAACGCCTGCAGGCTCAGCGGCTGGGCAGGACCATTCGGCCCGATAAACGTGCCTTTCCCCTGCTTGCGCCACACGCGACCTTCTTCTTCCAGCACATCCAGCGCCCGGCGGATTTCACGGCGGCCGACATCAAACATTTGCATCAGATCGCGCTCCGCAGGCAGTGGCTGCGTCTGATCCGGATGCTGTTGTATCAACTGGCGTAGCTGTTCCAGCGCTGAATTCGATGTGCCGTTAGAAGGGGGTAGCGCCCCGGAGTGCGTTGTCATATGTCATTTTCCCGCTGGGAATTAAATCGTTAATCAGTCCTTTGCATTTTCTGAACCAATTTTGTAATGGTTCATGGAAAAGTTTTGCAAACAGGAGAATTTGTTTTTAATTTCAAAAGACTAAAATTTACGCACTTTAGTCAGAGGATCGTTTTATTTTTTTATAAGATATTGATATTAATCTTATATGCACAAGTGTAGTGCGTTAAATTAATGTTAACGGATCGTAATGGTGCGTGATTTTGCGGGATGAGAAGCCGATCAAATAAATGGAATAAGTTGGCTAATGGTTCGCTATTTCGTTGCTTTACCAAAGAAGGAAAGGGTCGGGCGGGGTATTAAGGAATAATTCGCAAGCCGGAGCGGACACGGGCAGTGGTTTCGTCTGCAAGTTTGTGAGTAATGGTGAAGTTTTCGCAGGGGAGCCAGAGAATTCAGTTCAGCTCCCTCCCCTGCGAAGGGGAGGGTTGGGGTATTAATGCAAAATCAGATAGTTAAAGTGTACTTTGACCGGGTGTTAACCCTTAAAACCCCCTCCCAGCCTCCCCCTTCGCAGGGGGAGGAGCTAAAACAATCGTCAGAAATAACAGGCTTATATACCGCTGTTCCCCCGATCACTCTCGGCACAAACCGTGTTTAATACCTATCATCAGAGAGGTGCGAACCCGGTTAGTCGTGACTCTGAGGGTTGAGGGCGCCCAAAGAAATACCCCTGGAACAACGTACAACCTTCTTCTTTCAGACGCCGGAACTGCTCGTCGGTTTCCACACCTTCTGCCGTGGTCTGAATGTCCAGACTGCGGCTCATGCCGGTGATGGCACGGATAATTGCCAGCGCTTCGCGGCTGTCGTGCATGTCGTTAATGAATGACCGGTCTATTTTGATTTTGTCGAACGGGAAAGAGCGCAGATAACTCAGCGACGAATACCCGGTGCCGAAATCGTCCAGCGCAATCCGCACACCCAGCGATTTCAGTTTCCGCAATGTGCTGATATTGCCAAGCGTGTTATCGAGCAATACCGATTCCGTGATTTCCACTTCCAGACGTGACGGATCCAGCCCTGAGGCTTCCAGCGCTGATTCCACCACCGACAGCAGCCCGCTGTTTTTGAACTGAATCGGTGAAAGGTTAACGGCAACCGTCTGACTGCCTTTCCAGCTTGCGGCTTCGCGGCAGGCTTCGTGCAACGCAAATGAGCCAAGACTGTGGATCAGCCCCGTTTCTTCGGCAATCGGAATGAAATCGACCGGCATGATCAGCCCGTTTTCCGGATGATGCCAGCGCATGAGCGCCTCGTAACCCATTACGGCATCGTGGCGGGCATCAGTGATCGGCTGGTAGTAAAGACGCAACTGATTACAGGTAATGGCGTCGCGTAAGTCCATTTCGACCACCCGGCGTTTGCGCGCGGCGGCATCCATCTCAAGGCGGAAATCTTCATAACGGTTGCGGCCGTTACGTTTGGCTTCATACAGCGCCATGTCCGCACAACGCAGCAATTGATCGGGGGTGTTTTCCGTCGAACCGGCGAGCGCAATACCGATGCTCAGGCCGACGGATAACGAATGGCCATCGATAATGACTGGCGGACGTACTGATTCAATCAGGCGTTTGGAAATCTGGTGCGCGGCAGAAATGTCTTTCAGCCCCGGCAGCACCACGGCAAATTCGTCACCGCCGATGCGTGCCAGCGTGTCGTCATCGCGCAGCGTCATGCGCAGACGTTTGGCTATCGCGCGCAGCAGTTCGTCACCAACCTGATGGCCGAGCGCGTCATTGACGTTCTTGAAGTTATCGAGATCCAGACACAGCGTGGCGGTGTGGCTGTGAGTATAGCTGTCGCGCTGCAAGGCTTCACTGAGACGCTGGCTGAACAGAATGCGGTTCGGCAGACTGGTGAGGTTGTCGTGATGCGCCATGTGGTGAATACGGGCGTGGGCGGCCTGTTGGTCCGTCACGTCATCAGCAATCATCATCACGTAGCTGGTCTGAGGATCGTGCCCGCGGATCACCGAACTGGTGGTCTGCAACGTCCGGTCGCCAATAGCCGTCAGTAATTGCTGCTCGCTGCGGTGCAGGCCTTCTGCGCGCAAACATTCATCCGATTGCTTATTAATAAAGGTGCTCAGTCCGATGCCCATACAATCCTGCGGGCGTTTACCGAGCATTTTGTCGCGGGGAATCCCCAGCAGACGCTCTGCCTGGCGGTTGACCAGCAGAATTTCGCGCGAGACGGCATTCTCGACAATCACCGAGGACGGGATATTGGCGATCACGGTATTGAGGAAATGTGACAGGGACGAGAGCTGCTCGCTGTTGGATTCGGCCAGTTCTTTGGCCTGCAACAGGGCCTTTTCCGTTTCACGACGCTCCGTGACATCACGGGTGATTTTGGCAAATCCGATGATTTCCCCGGCTTCGCGTAAGGCTTCAATAATAATGTGCGCCCAGAAGCGTGAGCCGTCTTTGCGCTGTCGCCAGCCTTCGGATTCGTAACGGCCAGTGGAACGCGCCGTTTCCAGCCCGCGTTGCGGCCAGCCGTTTTGTCTGTCTTCTTCGGTGTAAAAACAGGAAAAGTGCTTACCGACAACTTCTTCAGGCGTATAACCTTTCGCCCGCTGCGCACCGGCATTCCAGTTCGCAATATGGCCATCGGGAGTCAGCATATAAATCGCATAGTCTTCTACGCGCTGAACCAGCAATCGATAAAGTACATCAGAATCTTCACTCATATTTTTTGCCTGATAGCTGGCCGTCTCTGCACGGGGTCCGTCCAAATCAGAGTCCGGCTAAATAGTGCGCCTGTTCCCGACGCATTTTTGCTGTGATGTGCCCGTGAAACGTTAGCATAAGAAAATTCTTACTTCGCCAAATTTTGCTTCTAACGTGCTTAAATTTAAGCGTATTTAGCAAAAAGATCGGCCTTAAGTGAAATCTGTTATTTGGGTTTTAACTAACGGGAGTGTTATCGGCAGGGAAGTTCGGGGCTTTAATAAAAAGGCACATAATGTTCATGCGTTACAAGCAGTTAATCAGCATGTAAAAAAGCCGCAACAATGTGCGGCAGAGTCTTTGGCGCTTAAAGGCGCTCAGGATTGAAACAACAATCAGGATAAAGCTGAATCCGCTGTGTTTAACGGATAATTTAAACCGCGTTTAGGGAAAGCTGATGGAGGCGCAGGGGCCGTTAATCACCGAATCCCGCAAAATAAGTTCAGACACAAACTTATTCTGTTGGGATAAATAACCGCCATCGAGCATGGAAATAATCTGACTGATGACTTCACTGACCATATCGCTGACCGGATCTTTCACACTTGATAATGCCGGAATAAGAAACGGCGCGGTCGGGATATTATCAAACCCGATCACCGAAACCTGTGCGGGTACGGCAATACCGGCTTCGTTCAGTTTTTTCATCGCGCCGATCGCCATTTCATCGTTACTGGCGAGAATTGCGCTGAAAGTCTGACCGGTCATCAGCAGGGTTTCCACGGCGGCAGCACCGCTGGCTGGCGACCATTTTCCCTGCGCAATCAGCGATTCCCTGACCGGCAATCCGGCTGCGGCGAGCGCCTCTTTATAACCCGAAAGACGTTCTATCGCCGTCGGGGAATCCAGGGAACCGGTGATAAACGCAATATTATGGTGACCGTGTTCAATCAGGGTCTGCGTGGCATTAAAACCGGAACCTTTGTGGTCGCAGTAAATACAATGGCTCTGGTGTTTGCGCAATTTACGGTTAACCACCATCACCGGTTTTTTATATTTATCGATGATCTCATCCATTTCATCAACGGATAAAAAGCGCGGATAAATAATAATGCCGTCGCAGCGCAAATCATGCAGAAACTGAATGGCTTCCCGCTCTTCTTCGGCGCTGTGTTTACCATCGACCAGGATCAACTGACGTCCGTTGGCATCGAGTTTTTTGGCGGCCTGTGAGATTAACTCGCTGAAATAATTGCCGTTATACAGGGTATTGGTGACAACCAGTCCGATGCACATTGACTTGCTGGTCGCCAGATTCCGTGCCAGCAGATTCGGCCGGTAGCCCGCTTCCTCAATGGCTTTAAATACCTGATCTTTCGTTTCCTGGCTCACATAACCTTTACCGGAAAGTACACGGGAAACGGTGGCTTTGGAGACGCCCGCTTTATTAGCCACTTCCTGCATTGTCGACATCAGGGCTTCCTGAAAGTGAAAAATGATGCGTCATTCTACACATTTCAGCCGTTTTACGATGTTTTTGGCATAACAGAACGGCAGTGAGAGATCATCATCACAAAAATAAAACAACGTTGCATTTTTTTATTGAAGTTACAGAAGGAACTGCACATTCTCGTATGAAACCGGTTACCTATCGTTTCACAGCCTTTCATAAAAAAAGCATAACGTTCATAAAAAGTGGTTTCACAGGAGCCAGGGCTTCTGAAAAACATTCATAACCCTATGAATCTGAGAGAGTTGTACACATGTCTAAAAATTTTGCAGCAATATCACAGTCGATTGTGGATGCCATCGGCGGCGCACAGAACGTTGCGGCAGTGACACACTGCATGACGCGCCTGCGCTTTGTGCTGAATGACGAATCTGTTGTTGATGCCGCCACACTGAAAGCCATTACCGGCGTGATGGGCGTGGTGCGCAACGAAAAACAGTGCCAGGTGATCATCGGTAACAACGTTTCTCAGGCGTACGCTGAAGTGCTGAAACTGCTGCCGGAAGGCTTCTCAGCCAGTGACGACAGCGCTGCACCGGCGAAAAATAAAATCACCCTGAAACGTATCGGCTCCGGCATTCTGGATGCGCTGATCGGCACCATGTCGCCGCTGATCCCGGCCATTATCGGTGGTTCAATGGTGAAACTGCTGGCGATGATCCTGGATATGACCGGCGTGTTCGACAAGGGCGCTTCCACGCTGGTGATCCTCAATACCATCGGCGACGGTGCGTTCTTCTTCCTGCCGGTGATGGTGGCGGCGTCGGCAGCGGTGAAATTTAAAACCAATATGTCGCTGGCGATTGCGATTGCCGGGATCCTTGTCCATCCGGCATTTATCGATTTAATGGCGAAAGCGGCACAGGGGCAGAAAGTCGAATTTATTGGCATTTCCGTCACGGCGGTGAAATACACCTACACCGTTATTCCGGCGCTATGCATGACCTGGCTGCTGTCTTACATTGAAAAATGGGTCGATCGCATTACACCGGTTGTCACTAAAAACTTCCTCAAACCGATGCTGATTATGCTGATTGCCGCACCGATCGCCATCATGCTGATTGGTCCGCTGGGCATCTGGATCGGTACCGGGATTTCAGCGGTGGTGTATACCGTTCACAGTTATCTGGGCTGGCTTTCTGTCGCCATTATGGGCGCGGCCTGGCCGCTGCTGGTGATGACCGGCATGCACCGCGTATTCACGCCAACCATTATTCAGACCATCGCGGAAACCGGCAAAGAGGGCATGGTGATGCCGTCCGAAATTGGCGCGAACCTGTCACTGGGCGGTTCTTCACTGGCGGTCGCGTGGCGTACCAAAAACCCGGAACTGCGTCAGACTGCGCTGGCCGCAGCGGCTTCAGCGATTGTCGCCGGGATTTCCGAACCCGCCTTGTACGGCGTGGCGCTGCGGCTGAAACGTCCGCTGATCGCCTGCTTAATCAGCGGCTTTATTTGCGGTGGCGTGGCGGGATTAGGCGGACTCGCCAGCCATTCGATGGCGTCGCCGGGGCTGTTTACCAGCGTGCAGTTCTTCGACCCGTCGAATCCGATGAGCATTGTCTGGGTGGTGGGCGTGATGGTCCTCGCGGTGGTGATCTCCTTCTTCACTACCTTGCTGCTCGGATTTGAAGATATTCCGGTGGAAACCGTGGCGCCAAAAAATACAGCGCCGGAATCAACGGCTTCCGCCTCCTTTGCGGTTTCGCAAAGCGCAGTTAAATAAATTAAAGGAGAGGATTTTACATGTCAGCATCAGCATTTCCTGAAGGTTTTTTATGGGGCGGCGCGATTGCCGCAAACCAGGCCGAAGGCGGCAGTTTCGAAGGAGGCAAAGGGCTGACCACGGTAGATATGATCCCGCATGGCGCGCACCGTCTGGCGGTAAAAACCGGTCAGGAAAAACGTTTCTCCCTGAAAGACGACGAGTTTTATCCGGCGCATCAGGCGATTGATTTCTACCATCGGTACAAAGAAGACATCGCGCTGATGGCAGAAATGGGCTTTACCGTGTTCCGTACCTCAATTGCCTGGAGCCGTCTTTATCCGAACGGTGATGAGCTGGTGCCGAACGAGGAAGGTATCGCGTTTTACCGCGACGTATTTGCAGAATGCAAAAAGTACGGCATCGAACCGCTGGTGACGCTGTGCCATTTTGATGTGCCGATGCATCTGGTCATCGAATACGGCTCGTGGCGTAACCGCAAAATGGTGGAGTTTTTCGCCCGCTATGCGCGTACCTGTTTTGAAGCGTTCGACGGGCTGGTGAAATACTGGCTGACCTTCAACGAAATTAACATCCTGCTGCACAGCCCGTTCTCCGGTGCCGGTTTAGTCTTTGAAGAGGGCGAAAATCAGGAGCAGGTGAAATATCAGGCGGCGCACCATGAGCTGGTGGCCAGTGCTTTAGCGACAAAAATTGCCCATGAAGTGAACCCGGAGAATCAGGTCGGCTGTATGCTGGCTGGCGGGAATTTCTATCCGCAAACCTGTAAACCGGCTGATGTCTGGGCGGCCCTGCAAAAAGACCGCGAGAACCTGTTCTTCATCGATGTGCAGGCGCGTGGCGAATATCCGTCATATACCCGCCGCGTCTTTGCCGAAAAGGGCGTTAACGTGGTGACGGAACCGGGCGATGACGACATCCTGAAAAACACCGTCGATTTTGTCTCGTTCAGTTACTATGCGTCGCGTTGTGCGTCAGCAGACATGAACGACAACAACAGCAGCGCGGCGAATATTGTTAAATCGCTGAAAAACCCGTACATCGAGGCCAGCGAATGGGGCTGGGGCATCGATCCGCTCGGTCTGCGCATCACCATGAACATGATGTACGACCGCTATCAGAAGCCGTTATTTCTGGTCGAAAACGGCCTCGGCGCGAAAGATGAAATCAACGCGCAGGGCGAAATCAACGACGATTACCGCATCAGCTATCTGCGCGAGCACATCCGCGCGATGGGTGAAGCGATCACCGATGGCGTTCCGCTGATCGGCTACACCTCATGGGGGTGTATCGATCTTGTCTCCGCCTCGACCGGTGAAATGAGCAAGCGCTACGGCTTCGTTTATGTCGACCGCGACGATGCAGGTAATGGCACGCTGGAAAGAAAGAGAAAGAAATCGTTCTGGTGGTACAAGAAAGTGATTGCCAGTAACGGGGAGGATCTGGGCTAATGCCGCAACGGGGAATATCCGCAGACCGGGTATTCCCCGTTACCGGAAGGTATTAATTAATCATTTCATTTACTGAAGTTATTTTCGTCATTATTTATTATAGTTTTAACGTTATTATTTCCTGTAACAAACATGCAATATAATTATCCCATTGCATCCACTCTGCTATTCTTTTCTCCTTCTCCATTAATTCTATTTTAATTTCACCCTCTGTCACGCGGGGAAATTTGCCTGTTGGCTCAGCAAATTAGGCAAAAAGAGTGTGATCTTAATTGCAGAACCTGAGCATGCAAATTGCAGCTATTGTTCGCAGGTAATAAAAAGCAGCGAATAATATGAGTTAATGCATTTTAACATCAGGAGTGATGAATGAAAAAGCAATGGAGCAGGGAACAGGCGGCTGCGTGGAGTGAGCAACAGGGCTGGATTTGCGGATTTAATTATCTGCCGCGCACGGCGGTTAACTGGACCGAACTGTGGCAGCGTGAAACTTTTGATGCGCCGGTGATTGATCAGGAACTCGGCTGGGCACAGGAAGCGGGTTACAACCAGTTGCGCATCAATCTGCCGTTTATCGTCTGGCAGGCCGATCGCGACGGTTTGCTGGCGCGCATCGATCAGTTTCTCAGTATTGCCCGTCGTCATGACATCAGGGTCATGCTCACGCTGATGGACGATTGCGGATTCTCCGGCGATGAGCCGTTCCTCGGGCCGCAAAAAGCACCGGAACCGGGCAAACATAACAGTCAGGCGGCTGCCAGTCCGGGGCGGGATGTGATCTGCAACCGCGATATGTGGCCGGAGGTGGAGCGTTATGTGCGCGACATCATCCGTCATTTCCGCACCGACGACCGTATTGCCATCTGGGATTTATACAACGAACCGGGTAACCGTGGCACGTTCGCCACCGGACTGGAAGAAACGATGTATGACGAAAAACTGGAAGGGTTTGCGCTGGAACTGATGCGTAAGGCATTTGTCTGGGCGCGCGGGGAAGATCCCGTCCAGCCGCTGACCGTCGGTGCCTGGCATTGTTCACAGGATCCGGACCAGCCGGAAAGCGAGTTTTTCACCCATCCCATTGATGTGGCGGCGGCTGAACTTTCTGACGTCATCAGTTTTCACGCGTATGTCGCCACGCCGAAACTTTTACAGACACTGCGTTTCTGGCAGAAATTCAACCGCCCGATGTTATGTACCGAATGGCTGGCGCGCCATGTCGGCAGCGTGTTTGAGGAGCAACTGCCGCTGTTCAGCGCGTTCAATGCGGGCTGTTATCAGTGGGGATTAGTGCGCGGTAAAACCCAGACCACGCTGCCGTGGCCCTCGGTGCGCAAGGGCAATCACGATTATGCCCATTTATGGTTTCACGATGTGCTCGACGAATACGGCATTCCGTTCCGTCGCGCCGAAATGGAGCTGGTCCGCCGTTTAACGCGCATTAAGAGTACAGGTTGATTATTCAGGTTTTGACATGCTGAATTATTATGCTGCTGAAACAGCATTATGTTTCCATGTTACAGGCCGAAATTTGAAAGAAAAGGCGTCCGTTGGCATCCGGGAAACTGCGTGCTGACGGACTTTTTTTTACTTCATTAAGTTGTTCATATTTTTTCGTGATGAATTCCCCTAAAAATTTAAGTTTTGTCAAAAACGGGCGATAAAAGAGAAGTACCGAATGGGTGACTGACAAACCCTGTCAGTGAGTTATGGATAATCACCACATCACCTCACTGTAGCTTTAGGATTAAACGATGGCGCGTCGCGTAAAATGCCGCTCGGCGGAGCGGCTGGTTGATATATTAACGGAGCTACACCTGAATGGCGTTGTTAAACGCAATTCGCTGATGGAGAAATTCTCAATCACTGAACGGACGGTCTATCGTGATTTGAATGCACTGTCGACGGTCATTGAGCACTGTGGCGAAGGTGAATACCGGCTTTCATCCGCCCTGCAATCGACACAAACGGAAAATTTGCATCATTCGCTGGCAAAATTTTTGCAGGCTGACAGTTACTTCCCCGAACGTGGAAGTGATTTTTGGCAGTATCTCGATGCCCGATTGAACGAAAAACATATCAGCATTCAGAATGCCAGCCCTGAACATACGTTAAAGGCCGATCTTCGTCGTCATTTCCCGGCCATCGAGAAAGCCATCAGACAGCGGAATCTCTGTAAACTGACCTATAAAGGTAAAGACCGGGAACTCCACCCGTACCGGCTTATCAATCAGCACAATATCTGGTATTTACAGGCGACAGATAAAGGGAAGCTGAAATCTTTTTCACTGAGTCAGATCGAGTGGCTGGATATTAAAAAAGAAACCTTTATTCCCGATATTACGGTAATGGCTTTACTGGAAAGCAGTCAGGATCCCTGGATTAGCCGGGAAGGCTTTGACGTGAAACTTCATGTGAAAGGACGCCATGCTCATTATTTCAAAAGACGTGACTTACTGCCTGAACAGAAAATGCTTCAGGATGACGGAAATGGTGTTGTCGTGAGTTGCCGGGCTGCGCATGAAAATCAAATATTACCGCTGATACTTTTCTGGTTGCCTGAGATAGAAATTCTTGAACCTTTCTGGCTCAGGGATGCGCTTTTCCGTTTATTAAAAGGCTACCTGTCCTCAGCTGAAAAATCCTTACTGCCCGCAGAGGCAAAATAATTTAAATAACAATGGAGATGTATTATGGCAATTCCTCTAATCATTTTAGGTGCCGCAGCAATTGCAACTGCCGTCGGCGGTAAAAAAGCGTACAAAGGCTATCAGGACAAATCTGAAGCCAATGAGATCCTTGAGGGGGCTAAAAATCGCTATGACAGTCGCAAGAAAGCCTTCGATATCGTCAATGATGACGCTTCCCGCAAACTTGAACGCCTGGGTAAAAAAGAATTAAGAATTGGCGAGGAATTCCGCGAGTTTGACACCATAGCTAAAGAACTTTTGGCAAAAATGGAGCAAGACGGCCATACCCAGTTGCGTCTGGAAATACCACAGCATCGTTTAAACAAGATTGAGAAGCTGGCTATTTCGGCGACCGAATATCTCGGAACTGTTGTGGGGGCCGGAACATCAGGTGCAGCGGCCGGATTCGCTGTTTACAGTGGTGTCGTGGCGTTTGCGGCGGCCTCCACCGGCACACCTATCGCAGCACTCTCAGGTGCAGCAGCCTATAATGCCACGATGGCTGCCATTGGCGGAGGCTCGCTGGCGGCAGGCGGTTGGGGTATGGCCGGTGGGGCGATGGTATTGGGCGGCGCGGTGGTTGCACCCATCCTGATGATCGCCGGCTGGGCTTATGCGGCACATGCGGAGAAAGCACTGGAAAATGCACAGGATGTCGCCCGTCAGGTGAGATCTGCCGTAGATAAAATGAATCTGGCCGAGTCGCATCTTAAAGTGGTGAATAAATATGTTGATTCTATTTATACTTCCTTGTCTCAGCTTCACACCCTTTTTGCGACCTATTTCACCCCGCTGAAAGAAATGCATCAGAAAATTCTCGAGCGTCGTAATAACAATATTCAGGATGCTATTGAAGACTCTGAAGAATGTCTGCGTATGATTGAGAATGGTTACATGCTGGCGGCTATTATGACCGATGTCATTACCACGCCGTTATTTAAACCAGTGACCAATGAAAAAAATGAAGCTGTTATTGAGAACGGTGTCGTGCAATTGCAGACCGATACGGATGGGATCAACGTGCTGAATAAACACGCACTGGATAAGGCGTTGGCTAAATCCGAAGTGGATAGCGCGAAATATACCTTAAAAGCTTAAAACTGACCGGGCCTGCGTGCCCGGTATTTTTCAGAGTGGCTATTTATACAACAGGTGGCATTATCCTATGGCGACGCAGGAAATAGATTGGGGAAAGGAATTACATGAGACTGTGGTGAAAAGTCTCGCAACATCATTTGGCCTTGATTTTCTGCTGCTTAAAGATCAGGACGGCGGTGATGTTAATACGATTCAAAATGTCCGAAAGGGGATTTACGCTACTGAAGAAGAACGCACGCGGTATGAAAACCGTGCAGCCTATGATCCTGATGTCTACCATCAACATGCAAACTATAAAAAAAACAACGCCAGCGTCAGTGCGCAGCGCAAAGCCGGGACATTAACGGACAGCTACACGGGCGAAACGCTAAAGCCCAATGACAAGGTGCATCTTGACCATATTATTGCCGCCAACGAAATTCATCATGATGCGGGTCGGATCTTGTCAGAACTGAACGGAGCCGATCTGGCCAATGATGACAGCAATCTGACGCCGACCGGAGCAACGCTAAACACCTCTAAAAAAGCACAGCCGATGTCGGATTTCGTGAAAAAATTGCAAAAGGAATATCAGGTTAATCAGCAGGAAATCGCGACCTTAAAAAGTCAGCCGGTGCTGACGGAGAAACAGCAGAAGCGCCTGCAAAGTCTGGAAAACAAGTCTAAAGCAGATTTTGAACGGATGCAGAAAGCAGATGAAAAAGCACGGGGGCGTTATGAATCAGAAGTCAACCTCAGCTATTACACCAGCAGCAAATTTGCCCTGAATGTCGCCAGTGCGTCGTTATCAACCGGATTGCGGATGGGAAGCCGTCAGATGCTGGGGCTTATCCTCGCAGAGGTCTGGTTTGAAGTTCACGAACGCATCCCTTCCCTCTATGCCCGCCAGCGTAAACGCTTTGATGCCAGAGAATTCCTGGGTGATATCGGTGAAACATTGGTCGCCGCATGGGAACGGGTAAAAGCAAAATTTCGTGATTTTCTCACGGCCTTTAAAGACGGCGTATTGGGTGGCGTGCTGTCGGCTATCACCACGGCGTTGTTTAACATTGTTTTCACTACGAAAAAGATGCTGGTCAGATTGATCCGCGAGATGTGGAATAATCTGGTTCAGGCATTCAAAATCATGGTGTTCAATCCGGATAATCTGCCGCCAGGCCAGCAGGCCAAAGCAGCGAGTCGCGTGATAGCCGCGGGAATTGCCGTCGTAACGGGTGTGCTGATTAATGAATATCTGGCGAGCGTATTTCTGTTCCCGTTCGGCCCTGAACTTGCTGCATTTTGCAGCGCACTGGCGACGGGGATCCTCACGCTGACCATGAATTATTTTCTGGAAAGCAGTGCTCTGATGCAAAAACTATGGGCATTCCTCGACAGATTCAAGGATAAGTATCAGAAAGCGGTAGACTATTTCCAGAATGTGAATGCGGAGCTTGATCGTTATATTCTGGAATTAACCCGGATTGAGTTTGCTATGGATGCGGATGAACTTGCCGCATTTACCGGACATTTAGGGTTGATCAATGATGAAATTTGCCGCGGATTGCTGCTGAAAGCAGAGGCGGAGAAACGCAATATCAGCCTGCCTTTTGAGGCCGGAAATGCACAATCCACCCGAAGCTGGCTGAGTTCTTTATGAGTCTGACGCCATCTTTTCCCTGTAATCAGTGCGGTGCCTGTTGCCGCCATGTTCATCGGGCAGAGGAAACGCGCTATCTCGATCGCGGTGACGGTGCCTGCCGTCACTACGATGATACCCGCCGCCAATGTAAGGTTTATGACCAGCGCCCGCTGATATGTCAGGTCGAAAAACAGTTTTTACTGAATTATCAGCAGCAATATAGCTGGCCTGAATTTATCGAACTCAACCAGATAGCCTGCCGCGTACTTGAGACGTTGTAATCATCAATACGCGCGGGGACAGGCTACCTGCACCGGTATTTCATCTCCGGCACACTTCTTGCTTAACCTGATCAACCTCTGTCTGATATCAGGTTCCTCTATGTCCCTTTCTGCCCTTAGTTTCGTACTGGCATCGAAAAAAAGTGAAATCATCTGCCTGCAACAACTGCTGGAGATGGGCAAGCTGGTCGGCGCGGTCAGCCAGCTGATCCATGTGCTGCAACGTGAGCGGGGCACGGCGAACATCTATTTATGTTCGCACGGCGAACTGTGGGCGGAACAACTGAGTGAGCGGGCGTTACAGGTCCAGATGGCGGAACAGGCGGTGGACCAGCAGTTGCTTGCGCGGGATCTTAACGGACAGAGCATGGGCAATGCGCCGCGTCTGTTCAGCCGTATCGCTGCCGTCTTACACAGCCTCAGCACATTGCCGGTGCTGCGCCGTCAGGTGCGGGCGCTGGATATCAGCCAGCCGGAAGCCATGCGTCAGTACAGCGAGGTTATCCGCACGCATCTGGCGCTGGTGTTTGAAGCTGCCGATATTTCGGGTGACCCGTCCATTTCACGGGCGTTACTGGCGATGTTTAGCTTTATGCAGGGTAAGGAACTGGCCGGACAGGAGCGTGCATCAGGCGCTGCAGGATTTGCCGCGCGGCACTTCGATGACGTGACGCATCAGTTGCTTTTAGATCTGATCGAAGGTCAGGAGCGGTGTTTTCAAACCTTCAGGGAATTTGCCGATGTCCGCTGTCTGGCGCTGTGGCAACAACAACTGAGCGCCGACAGCAGCGAGTTCGAGCGCCTGCGCCGGATTGCCTGCACCCGAACCACCCCGGCAGATGACGGCCCGGATGCTGCGCTGCGCTGGTTTGAGGTGACCACCGTGCGTATTGACGGCATGAAAGTGGTGGAAGATTTACTGGAAGACATTCTGATGGAGTGCTGCCGTGAGCGGATCCGCGAAGCGCAGGCGTCGCTTGCCCTTCAGCAGCAAGATATCGGAGAAATGCCGCAGCAGGAGTCGCATTATTCGGCGCTGATGCCGCCGCAGCTCAGCCGTTGCGTACTGGAGCTGGTCGAGCAGCAATCCCGTCAGTTACAGGCGCTCGATGCCGAACTGGCCGGGCTTCGCGCCACGCTGGCTGAGCGAAAACTGGTGGAACGCGCCAAAGGGTTGCTCATGCAACACCACGGCCTGACCGAACCGCAGGCGCATAAAACTCTGCGTGATATGGCGATGAACCAGAACAAGAAGCTGTCGGAGATTGCCGAAGCGATGCTTGCGGTATCGGCTGTATTAGGGAAGAAAGGCGACTAATCCCTAAGGAGTATCTGCACTGTCCGTGTGCCATTGTGATGTGCACTGCGTGCTGTGGCGGTGCACCAGGCGGTCAGGCGAGTGCGGGAAATGCGCTAACCGGCTGATTTTATTGCGATGCGCGAAGTTGGCATACAAGCTGCATTGTTTTACAACATAAGGACTAAACCAATGGCGGTTTAGTCAGGATTACGGATAAAGGCGTCCGTCAGCGTTCAGGAAACTGAGCGCTGACAGGACGCTTTTTTTTTGCTCATTTTTCAACATTACAGGAAGCCGCAATGACGCAAGACGATAAAAAAACTCCGGGGCAATTCTCCCGCCGCCGCTTTATTGCCGGCAGTGCGGTGCTGGGCGGCAGCATGATGATGCCGGGCTTTATGAACAGCGTCTGGGCGGCCGGTTCAGATGCGCCCGAGAAAAAAGAAATCCGCGTCGGGTTTATTCCGCTGACCGATTGTTCGTCCGTGGTGATGGCGGCAGTGAAAAAGTTTGATGAGAAGTACGGCATCAAAATTATCCCCAGCAAGGAATCAAGCTGGGCGTCGGTACGCGACAAACTGGTGTCCGGTGAACTCGATGCCGCGCATGTGCTTTACGGGCTGGTGTATGGCCTGCAACTGGGTGTGTCCGGCCCGCAGCATGACATGGCGATGTTGATGTCGCTCAACAATAACGGGCAGGCGATCACGCTTTCAAATCAGCTGAAACAGGCCGGTGTCACCGATGCGGCTTCGCTGAAAAAAATGGTCGATGCCAGCGCCAAAGGCACCTACACCTTTGCGCAGACATTCCCCACCGGCACGCATGCCATGTGGCTGTATTACTGGCTGGCGAACGCCGGTATTCACCCGTTTAACGATGTGCGCAACGTGGTCGTACCGCCGCCGCAAATGGTGGTGAACATGAAGATCGGCAACATGAGCGGTTACTGCGTCGGTGAACCCTGGAACCAGCGCGCCATACAGGACGATATCGGTTTCACCGCCGCCACGTCACAGGAGATCTGGCCGGATCATCCGGAAAAAATTCTCGGAACGACGTCAGCCTGGGTCGCGGCCAATCCGAATGCCGCCCGTGCGCTGACCGCCGCCGTGCTTGATGCCTCACGCTGGATTGACACCTCCGATGCCAACCGTACCGAAACCGCGCAGGTCGTCGCCGCACGCGCCTACATCAATACGCCGGTGGCAACGATTCAGGGGCGGATGCTCGGTGATTACGAAAACGGACTGGGCAAAAAGTGGAAAGACACCCACAGCATGCGCTTCTTCAACGACGGCGCAGTCAACTACCCGTATCTCTCCGACGGCATGTGGTTCCTGACCCAGCACAAACGCTGGGGATTGCTGGACAAAGATCCGGACTATCTGGCGGTGGCCAAAAAAATCAATCGCATTGACGTCTACAAACAGGCGGCGACGGCGGTCGGCGGCATCAACCTGCCGTCCGAGGATATGCGCAGCAGCACGCTGATGGACGGGAAAGTCTGGGACGGCAGTAACCCTGCTGAATACGCCAACAGTTTTGCCATGAAACGCTAAGTGAGGTCGCCGATGTCCATGAATTCAAAACCTAATGTTATCGCGCTGACCGAACCGGTGAGTGCAGAAATTGTACCGATCGCCCCGGTAACGCAGAACGCCGCGCTGCCGGTCCGCGCCGCCAAAACGGCTTATCTCGCCCGGTTGCGCGTGGTGATGCACCGCGTGTTGCAAAAAGCTATTCCGGCATTGCTGGGCGCCATCGTCGTGATCGCACTGTGGCAGATTGCCGCGCTCAGCAGTAAAGGGTTTCCGACGCCGCTGAAAACCTGGGAAGCGGCCAAAGTGATTTTCGCCGATCCGTTTTACATCGCCGGACCGAACGACATGGGCATTGGCTGGAACGTACTGGCATCGCTCAAACGTGTGGCGATGGGCTTCGGGCTGGCGGCACTGATCGGCATTCCTGCCGGATTCCTGATCGGGCGTTTCAGTTTTATCGCCAGCATGCTCAATCCGATCATTTCATTGCTGCGGCCGGTCAGTCCGCTGGCGTGGTTACCCATCGGTTTACTGCTGTTCCAGCGCGCGGAACCCGCCTCGGCGTGGACCATTTTTATCTGCTCGATCTGGCCGATGATCCTCAATACGGCTGAGGGCGTAATGCGTATTCCGCAGGACTATCTCAACGTCGCGCGGGTGCTGAAACTCAGCGAATTCACTGTAATGCGTAAGATCCTGTTTCCGGCGGTACTGCCTTACATCCTCACCGGTGTGCGTCTGTCGATTGGTATCGCCTGGCTGGTAATTGTTGCCGCCGAAATGCTCACCGGCGGTGTCGGGATTGGTTTCTGGATCTGGAACGAATGGAACAACCTCAACGTGGAAAACATCATTATCGCCATCCTGCTGATTGGTGTGGTGGGCATGGTGCTGGAGCAGGGGCTGATGGCCATTGCCCGCCGATTCAGTTACGACAACCGTTAGGAGCCTGAGATGAAAAACGACAAAGCCATTATCCGCGTGCAGAACGTCAGCCAGAGTTTCCCGACCGCGAAAGGGCAGTTTCTGGCGCTCGACAACGTCAGCTTTGATATTGCGCAGGGCGAAACGGTCAGCCTGATTGGTCATTCAGGTTGCGGAAAATCCACCTTACTGAATCTGATTGCCGGGCTGAGTCGCCCGACGGAAGGCGTGTTGCTGTGTGATAACCAGGAAATCACCGGCCCCGGCCCGGAACGCGGCGTGGTGTTTCAGAACCATTCACTGCTGCCGTGGCTGACCACTTTTGAGAACGTGGCGCTGGCGGTGAATCAGGTATTTAAAGGGGTGATGAGTAAAAGTGAAATGCGTGACTGGATTTCGCACAACCTCGACCTGGTGCACATGGGGCATGCGGCTGACAAACGTCCGGGTGAGATTTCCGGCGGAATGAAACAGCGGGTGGGCATCGCCCGTGCGCTGGCGATGAAACCGAAAGTGTTGCTGATGGATGAACCTTTCGGCGCGCTCGATGCGTTAACCCGTGCACATTTGCAGGATGCGGTGATGGAGATTCAGTCGCGCCTGAAAACCACGATTTTGCTGATCACACACGACGTGGACGAAGCGGTACTGCTTTCAGATCGCGTAATGATGATGACCAACGGCCCGGCAGCGAAAGTCGGCGACGTGTTGCAGGTAGAACTGGCGCGCCCGCGCTCACGGCTGGCGCTGGCGAACGATCACCTGTTCCACCAGTACCGTCAGCAGGTGCTGCAGTTCCTGTATGAAAAACACCGGTCAGTTGCCTGATTCAGCAGGCGGGATAAGCGCAATGGATAAACCCACCCTGATAGTGATTGGCAACGGAATGGCGGGCGTGCGGCTGGTGGAACGGCTGTGCGAGCGTGCGCCGGAGCGTTACCGCATTGTGATCATCGGCGAAGAAAAACAGCCTGCGTATAACCGCATTCTGCTCACGCCGGTGCTCGCCGGTGAAAAACAGTTTGATGACATCGTGACCCATGATGCGCAGTGGTACAAACGTCACAACGTCACGTTTATCGCCGGTGCGGCGGCGACAGAAATTGACCGCACTGCCCGCAAGGTGCGGGCTGGCGGGCAGATGTTTGACTATCACCATCTGGTGCTCGCCACCGGTTCGCGGCCTTTTATGCTGCCGGTGCCGGGCGCACAACTGCGCGGTATTCACGGTTTCCGTCAGCAGCAGGATGTGGAAAACATCCTCAGCGGAGATTACGCCGGACAACCGGCCGTGGTGGTGGGCGGCGGCGTATTAGGCGTGGAAGCCGCTGCCGCATTGGCGCTGCGGGGCATGCAGGTCAGCCTGTTGCATCGCGGCAACCATCTGATGGACAGCCAGCTCGATGAACATAGTGCAGAGCTGCTTCGCGCCAGCCTCGCCACGCGCGGCATTACGACCCTTTTACAGGCGCAGACCGTGGCCTATGCCGGTGACCCTGCCGGGAATGTACGGGCGGTGAGGCTCAGCGACGGGCGTGAAATTCCCGCGCAACGCGTGGTGGTAGCTGCCGGTGTCCGGCCCGATATTGCCCTGGCGCAGGCCGCCGGACTGGACTGTGATCGCGGCATTCTGGTCAGCGACATGCTGCAAACCTCCGACCCGGCTATTTCGGCCATCGGCGAATGTTGTCAGCAGGGGGAACTGACCGCCGGTCTGGTCGCGCCGTGCTGGCAACAGGCTGAGGCGCTGGCGGCCCGTCTGGCCGGTGCACCGGTGGTTTCTCCGGTGATGCACAGGGTGCCGCTGCGCCTGAAAGTGACCGGCATTGACGTGTTCTGTGCCGGTGAACTGCACGGCGGCGACCGCGCACAAATTCACACGGTATCTGACCCGGTTGACGGTCATTACCGCCGCCTGTTGCTGCGTGATAACCGGCTCACCGGCGTGTTGCTGTGGGGTGATATCAGCGACGGACCGGAATATTTCGCCCGCATCAGCCATCCCGCCAACTGCCAGACGCCATTGAGCATATTCAGCCCCGGCGATGAACCGGCTATTAAATCAGAACAGTTACCCGCCGAGGTAACGAGGAGCACTGCAATGTCGAAACCCGTATTAGTCATGGCCGGACACGGCATGGTTGGCCACCATTTTCTGCAACAACTGGTCGAGCGTGAACTGCATCTGCAATATCAGGTAATTGTGTTTGCGGAAGAAAAATCACCGGCCTACGACCGGGTGCATTTGTCCGAGTTTTTCTCCGGTCGCAGCGCGGAGTCGCTGTCGGTCGTAGAAGAGGGTTTCTTTGCGTCGACCGGCATTGAACTGCGCCTCGGGCACAGCATCGGTCATATCGATACCCGTCACCGTTTTGTGGTCGATCATCAGGGGCGGCAGACGGCTTACGATTTGCTGGTGCTGGCGACCGGTTCTTATCCGTTTGTCCCGCCAATTCCGGGCAACGATGCGCCGGGCTGCCTGGTTTACCGCACGCTGGACGATCTGGCGGCGATTCAGGCCTGCGCTGCCACCGGCAAAACCGGTGTGGTGGTGGGGGGCGGTTTGCTGGGGCTGGAAGCCGCAAACGCGCTGAAACATCTCGGGCTGCAAACGCATGTGGTGGAATTCGCGCCACGTCTGATGGGCGTTCAGCTTGATGAAGGCGGTGCGGCGATGCTGCGCCGTAAAATTGAAGCGCTGGATGTGCAGGTCCATACCGGCAAAGAAACCCGCGCTATCGTGGCCGGAGAAGCCAGTCGTTATCGCATGGAGTTTGCCGACGGCGGTCATCTCGAGACCGATCTGGTGCTGTTCTCCGCCGGTATCCGTCCGCGGGATCAGCTGGCAAAAGAGTGCGGGCTGGAGGTCGGGCCGCGTGGCGGTATCGTGATTAACGATCAGTGTCGTACCTCTGATCCGGCCATTTTTGCTATCGGTGAATGTGCCTTGTGGAACGGGCAGATTTTCGGTCTGGTCGCCCCCGGCTATCAGATGGCGCGCACGCTGGCCGATACGCTTTCCGGCAGCGAGGTGGCGTTTAAAGGCGCGGACATGAGCACCAAACTGAAACTGCTGGGTGTAGAAGTGGCCTCAGTCGGCGATGCGCATGGCCGCACGCCGGGCAGTCAGAGTTATAGCTGGGTCGACGGTCCGGCGGAAGTGTACAAAAAAATCGTGGTCTCGCAGGACGGCAAACGCCTGCTCGGCGCGGTGCTGGTCGGCGACAGCAACGAATACAGCACGCTTTTGCAGATGATGCTTAACGATATGCCGCTGCCCGCCAGTCCGGAAAACCTGATCCTGCCCGCCAGCGCCGGTGCAGCGCCACAAACGCTGGGCGTCGCGGCATTGCCGGACGGTGCGCAAATCTGTTCCTGCCATAACGTCAGCAAATCAGATATCTGTGACGCGGTGAAGGGCGGTTGCGGCGATATGGCGGCGGTCAAAGCCTGCACTAAGGCGGCGACAGGTTGCGGCGGCTGTGCAGCGCTGACCAAACAGGTGATGGAATTCGCACTCACCGAAATGGGCGTTGAAGTGAAAAAAGACGTCTGCGAGCACTTTGCTTATTCCCGTCAGGAAATTTATCACCTGGTGCGCATGGGCAATATCCGCAGCTTTGCCGAACTGATTCAGAAACACGGTCACGGCAGCGGCTGTGAAATCTGCAAGCCGCTGGCGGGATCCATTCTGGCGTCCTGCTGGAACGATTACCTGCTCAAACCGCAGCATTTGCCGTTGCAGGACACCAACGATCGTTATTTCGCCAATATTCAAAAAGACGGTACCTATTCCGTGGTGCCGCGCATTCCGGCTGGTGAAATCACGCCTGACGGGCTGATCGCCATCGGTCTGGTCGCCAAACGCTACAACCTCTACACCAAAATTACCGGCGGGCAACGGGTGGATTTATTCGGCGCCCGCCTCGAACAACTGCCGGAAATCTGGCAGCAACTGGTGGACGCCGGTTTTGAAACCGGTCACGCCTACGGCAAATCGCTGCGCACGGTGAAATCCTGTGTCGGCTCAAGCTGGTGCCGCTACGGTGTACAGGATTCCACCGGCCTGGCGCTGCAACTGGAGACCCGCTACAAGGGGCTGCGCTCCCCGCACAAAATCAAAATGGCGGTCTCGGGTTGTACCCGTGAATGCGCCGAAGCACAAAGCAAAGACGTGGGCGTGATTGCCACCGAAAAGGGCTGGAACCTGTACGTGTGCGGCAACGGCGGCATGAAACCGCGCCACGCTGATTTACTGGCGCAGGACATGAGCACGGAAGATCTGATCCGCACCGTAGACCGCTTTCTGATGTTTTACATCCGTACCGCTGACCGCCTGCAACGTACCAGCACCTGGATGGATAATCTCGAGGGCGGCATGGATTACCTGCGTCAGGTGGTGCTGGAAGACAGTCTGCACATCGGCGCAGAACTGGAAAGTGAGATGAACGCGGTGGTCGGCACGTACCAGTGCGAATGGCAAACCACGCTGGCAGATCCGGACCGGCTGGCGCTGTTCCGTCCGTTCGTCAACAGCAGCGAGCCGGATGAAGCGGTGGTGATGGTGACGGAGCGACAGCAGGTTCGCCCCGCGACGTCGCAGGAACGCGCCGGTATTTCCGTCAGCGCCGTTTCTCAGCCGGTGATGGCGGTGCAGGGCTGGGTGGAGCTGTGCGATCTCAGCGCCATTCCGGCCAATGCCGGTATGGCGGCGCGGCTGGCTAACCGGCAGATTGCGCTGTTCCATTTGCCGGAGCATCCGCAGCAGGTTTTCGCGCTGAGTAACCATGAGCCGGACAGCGATGCCAATGTGCTGGCACGCGGGCTGGTGGGCGATGTGAAAGGCGAGCCGGTGGTGATTTCGCCGCTGTACAAACAACGTTTCCGTTTACACGACGGGCGCAGCCTGGACGACGCGCAACTGGCGCTGAGTGTCTGGCCGGTGAAAGTCGAAAATGGCCGTGTCTGGGTGCAGGAACAGCCGGGGGTGAAAACCGCTGAAACCATTGCGACGGTCAGCGTATGAAAAGACCTCCGGCAACAGCACCGGCGCTGACCACTTGTGCTTACTGCGGCGTGGGATGTGGCGTCAGCATGGAACCGCAGACCGGGGGTTTCAGCGCCCGTGGTGATAAAACGCATCCGGCTAATCACGGACGACTGTGCGTAAAAGGCAGCGCGCTGGGAGAAACGCTGGGGTTGCAGGGGCGGTTGTTACAGCCGGAAATCGACCGCCAGCCGGTAAGCTGGACGCTGGCGCTTGATACGGTCGCGCAGCGGTTACAGGCGGTGATCGACGAACAGGGTCCGCAGGCTGTGGCGTTTTACGGTTCCGGCCAGTTGCTGACTGAGGATTATTATGTCGCCAATAAACTGATGAAAGGCTTTATCGGCGCGGGAAATATGGATACCAATTCGCGGCTGTGCATGGCCTCTGCCGTGGTGGGTTACAAACGCTCGTTCGGGGCCGACGCGGTGCCGTGCAGTTATCAGGATCTGGAACGGGCCGACTGCGTCTTGCTGACCGGTTCGAATACGGCATGGGCACATCCGGTGGTGTATCAGCGGCTGGCGCAGGCCAAAAAGGACCGGCCGGAGATGCGCATTATTGTTATCGATCCGCGCCAGACCGCCACCTGTGATATCGCCGATTTGCACCTGGCGTTACGCCCCGGCAGTGATGCGGCGCTGTTCTGTGGTGCGCTGAACGCGATGGCGGAGAGCGGAAAACTCGACACCGCTTTCCTGCAACGCCATACACAGGGTGCTGAAGACGCATTGCGGGCGGCACGGGACTGGACAGTGGCGCGTACCGCCGCGTATTGCGGATTGCCTGTGGATCAGTTGCTGGCGTTTTATCAGATGTTGGGCGACAGCCAGCGGCTGGTGACGCTGTATTCGATGGGGATCAATCAGTCCGCTTCCGGCGTGGATAAATGCAACGCCATTATTAACCTGCATCTGGCGACCGGCCATATCGGGCGCGAGGGGTGCGGACCGTTTTCAATCACCGGCCAGCCGAACGCGATGGGCGGACGGGAAGTCGGCGGACTGGCGAATCAGCTGGCGTCGCACATGGGCTTTACGCCGGAAGATATCAGCCGCGTGGGGCGGTTCTGGCAGAGTGACAACGTCACACAATCAGCCGGGCTGAACGCCGTGGAGTTGTTCCGCGCGGTGGAAGAAGGCCGGATAAAAGCGGTGTGGATCATGGGCACCAATCCGCTGGTGTCGCTGCCGGATGCCGACCGGGTACGGGCCGGACTGGCGCGCTGCCCGCTGGTGATCGTCTCCGACATTATGCGCGACACCGATACCACCCGTGCCGCGCATATCTGCCTGCCCGCGCTGGGCTGGGGCGAGAAAAACGGTACCGTGACCAATTCTGAACGTTGTATTTCACGCCAGCGGGCGTTTCTGCCTGCACCGGGTGAGGCGAAACCGGACTGGTGGATCCTCAGTCAGGTCGCGCAGCGTTTAGGGTTTGCAGAGGCATTTTCGTATCAGCATCCGGCAGAAATTTTCCGCGAACATGCTGCGCTTTCCGGTTTTGAAAATCACGGTTCGCGGGCGTTTGATATCAGCGGGCTGGCGCAGCTTTCGGATGAGGAGTGGGACACCCTGCAGCCTGTGCAGTGGCCGGTGAATGCCGCCAATCCGCAGGGCACGGCGCGGCTGTTTACGGATAACCGGTTCTTTCACCCTGACGGCAAAGCGAAACTGATCGCCATCACGCCAAGGCTGCCGGTAAATTCGCCGAATGCGGCGTATCCGCTGATCATGAATACCGGCAGGGTACGCGACCAGTGGCACACGATGACGCGCACCGGTAAGTCAGCGCGTCTGATGCAGCACATCAGCGAGCCGTTTTGTCAGTTTCATCCTGATGACGCGCCGCATATCCAGCCCGGTGATCTGGTACGCGTTGCATCCTCGCACGGCTGGTTGTTGCTGCGCGCCCAACCCGACAATCTGCAACCGCGCGGCAGCGTGTTTGTGCCGATGCACTGGAACAGCCAGTTCAGCCAGCAGGCGCGGGTCGATGCACTGATTGAAGCGCATGTTGATCCGCTGTCGGGACAGCCGGAAAGCAAACATATGCCGGTCAGCCTGAGCCGCTGGTCTGCCGCGTGGCAGGCCGAACTGTTTGTGCGTGGTGAAAATATTACACCACCGGTGACCACTTACTGGAGCCTGATCACCCAGCCGGGGGTGACCCACTTTACGCTTGCCGACTCTTCGCTACCGGCAGACTGGATGGCGTGGCTGAAGGAGTCTTACGCCACGGACAACCTGCTCTGCCAGACCGCGCAACTGGGCGATGACGGTTTCAGCCTGCTGGCCTGGTCTGACGGCGCGTTACAACTGGCGTTCTATGCCCGCCGCAGGCCGCCGTCACCCGACCGGCAGGCGGTGCTGGCGGCATTCACCACACCGCCGCACACGGCGCAACAGCGTCTGGCGTTGCTGGCAGGCCGTGCAGGCCGTGATAAAGCGCCCGCCGGTGCCATCATTTGTAGCTGTTATTCCGTGGGGGAAATCCCGATCACTGAAGCCGTCCACCAGGGATGTCACAGCGTGCAACAGCTTGGCGAAAAACTAAAATGCGGCACAAATTGCGGCTCATGCATTCCTGAACTCAAAAAAATCATTGCCGGTCAGCTCGCCACGCTGACGGCGGGAGACAGCCAATGAACAACATTCCCGAAAGAACATTACAGATGCAGCAGATCGCGCAAATTCTGGCGGGTGCCAACCGGCGTAATCCGGTGTGTCGCGGTGAAGTCTGGCTGGTCGGCGCGGGGCCGGGGGATGTCGAGCTGCTGACCCTGAAAGCGCTGCGCGTGATCCAGCAGGCGGATGTGGTGGTGTTTGACCGGCTGGTGTCTGAGCCGGTGATGGCGCTGATCCCGGACGAGGCGCTGCGCATTGATGCCGGTAAATCGACGCGCAATCACACGCTGGGACAGGAAGAAATTAATCAGTTGCTGGTCAGTCTGGCGCTGGCCGGGCATCGCGTGGTGCGCCTCAAAGGGGGGGATCCGTTTGTGTTCGGTCGCGGCGGCGAGGAGATGGCACATTGCCAGCAGCACGGCGTAATGTGCCACATCGTGCCCGGCATCACAGCGGCGATGGGGTGTGCGGCATCCACGGGTATTCCGCTGACCCACCGCAGTCTGGCGCAGTCAGTGCGGTTTGTGACAGGTCACGGGGCACAGGGGGAGCCGGATGTTGACTGGCGGGCGCTGGCCGAAGCGCGTCAGACGCTGGTGTTTTATATGGGCATTGCCAACAGCGAAACCATCAGCCACCAGCTGATGGCGCATGGCTTACCGGGGACGACCCCGGTGGCAGTCATTGAGCGCGGCACCCGGCCGGAACAGCGGGTGCTGACCGGCAGGCTGGAGACACTGGCAGACATGATCCTTACCGGACAGGTGCAAACGCCTGCGCTGCTGATTGTCGGTGAGGTGGTGGGGATGTACCGGGGAGAGGGACAACGTCAAGACCGTGGGTTGCCACTCACACCGGCCCAAAGGGTTTTAACCGAACCTCTTTGCAATCCTGCGTTTTTTTAACTGCGCGCTAACGCTGGCTGGCTATGCTTCAGTTACCGCAGTGACAGGCTGGAAATCTTGCCGCTGCGCGGTGCCTTCTCCCGGTCCTGGAGCCTTGGGTCTCCAGGCCGCTCCGTTCAGCAAGATTTCTGAATCGGCAGCACGCACAACTCCCCCGCACGATCATCGGAAAAGCTTATGCTTAATTGATCCATCTATATCCTTTTTTGTTAGTGGCATCGACCTCATTTCTTATGCAATTCTCTGACTCACAAAAGAAAAAAAATTAAATCTCCTGCTTTGTAAATTTGGGGCGCAAGCCCTCTGTAGACTATTCATAAGGAAAAACGATGGCCGCTATTCAGTTTAATCAACGTCAAATGACAACAAGCAAAATTGCTGCCGGGCTGGTTCTGGCAATCAGCACGCTTTCCACCTTTACCGCCCATGCGGACCAACTGGCGGATATCAAAAAAGCCGGTGTTGTGAAAGTTGCGACTTTCGATTCCAATCCGCCGTTTGGGTCTGTGGATGCGAAAACGCACGATATTGTCGGCTATGACGTCGATTTCGCCAAAGCGCTGGCGAAAACCCTGGGTGTGAAATTGCAACTGGTGCCGACCAATCCGGCCAACCGTATTCCGTTGTTGCAGTCCGGCAAGGCGGATCTGATTGTGGCTGATATCACCATCACGCCGGAACGCGCGAAAGTGATCGACTTCTCCGTGCCTTATTTCGTCACCGGCCAGCAGTTCCTGGTGCCCGCCGGATCGCCGGATAAGCTCGATGCGTATGCCACGGCGCGCATTGGCGCGGTGAAAGGCACCACCGGTGAGCAGGAGTTGCATAATCGCTTCCCGCAATCGCGCGTGCTGTCTTATGACGATATTCCGCTGGCGCTTTCCGCTTTACGTAACGGCAACGTGCAGGCGATTACCCAGGACAGCACCATTCTGGCCGGTCTGCTGGATGGCGCGCCGGACAAGGCGAAATACAAAGTGTTGCCTGAATTGCTGAGCAAGGAAGAGATTGGCGTTGGCGTGAAAAAAGGCGAAACCAGCCTGCTGAAAGTGGTCAACGACGAGCTGCTGAATCTGGAGAAAAACGGCCAGGCGGTCAGCATTTATAACGTCTGGTTCGGCCCGCAGACCAAATCTCCTCAGCCGCGTCTGTTCAAAATCGAAGCCAAATAATCTGTTTTATGCAAGGTAAGGCACATGCCGCAAGACACTTACTCAACCGCAGCAACGTCTGCGGTTTTTTCACATTCATCCGCCGGTAAAACCGCTGCCGTCGAATTTCGTCAGGTCAGTAAATCTTTTGGTCCGCATGAAGTGATCCGCAACGTTGATTTGCGTGTGGACAGCGGTGAAGTGGTGGCCGTTTGCGGGCCTTCCGGCTCCGGAAAATCCACCCTGATCCGCCTGATTAATCAGCTTGAATCCGCCTCAGGCGGCGAGATCCTGATCGACAATCTGCCGACGCGAAACCTCAAAGGTGCGGCATTACGCCAGTTGCGCACGCATATCGGTTTCGTGTTTCAGCAGTTCAATCTGTATGCCCATCTCACCGCCGAAGACAACGTCAGTCTGGCGCTGATCAAAGTGCATGGCTGGAAGAAAAGTGAAGCGCGGGAAAAGGCGCGGGCGCTGCTGACGCGTGTCGGGCTGGGGGATAAAGCGCGGCATTATCCCGAGCAGCTATCCGGTGGTCAGCAACAGCGCGTGGCAATTGCCCGGGCGCTGGTCACCGATCCGAACATTATTTTATTTGATGAACCGACTTCAGCGCTCGATCCGGAAATGATCGGCGAAGTGCTGCTGGTGATGCAGGAGCTGGCGAAAAGTGGCATCACCATGATTGTGGTGACGCACGAAATGAGTTTTGCCCGTGAAATCGCCGACCGGGTGATTTTCATGGATGGCGGCGAAATTCTCGAACAGGCGCAGCCGGAAGATTTCTTCCTGCGTCCGCAACATCCGCGCGCGCAGCGGTTTTTGCAGAAAGTATTGTTTCCGCTGCATCCGCAGGCAGGAGCAGAGCGATGATCTGGCATCCTGACTGGGCGGGCGTGCTGAGCGGCCAGCCTTTGCAATGGATTATCTCCGGCTTTCTCACCACGCTGTATGTCAGCCTGGCGGGCAGTCTGATCGCTACGTTACTGACTGTGCTGCTGATTGCGCTGCGCCTGAGTACCTCGCGTATTGCACGCGGCGCGGTGGCGGCGTTCGTCTCTGTTTTCCGTAACACGCCGCTGCTGGTGCAACTGCTGTTCTGGTATTTCGCGGCGTATGGCGCGCTGCCGCAAAGCTGGCGTTTTTACATTGGCGACAATCATCCGTGGGCAACGTTTCCGGGCAACATTGCCTGGCTGACGCCGGAATTTTTGTGTGCGGCCTGGGGGCTGGCGCTGTTCACGGCGGCGTTTCTGGTGGAAGAAGTGCAGGCGGGTCTGAATTCCGTGCCCAAAGGCCAGACTGAAGCGGCGATTTCGCAGGGGTTTAGCCGCAAGACATTGCTGCTTTCCATTCTTTTGCCGCAGGCGCTGACCAATGCGTGGCAGCCAGTCACCGGCCAGTATCTGAATCTGATGAAGCTTTCCTCGCTGGCGACCGGCATCGGTTTTTCGGAACTGACGTATCAGGTCAGTCAGATTGAAAGCTATAACGCACACGCCTTCGAAGGGTTTGCGGTCGGGACATTGCTGTATCTGGCGCTCGGGCTGATCCTCGGCGGGCTGATGACGGCGTTTGGTCCGAAACGTCCGCAGCGCAGGCCGCATGCGGCAATGACGGAGGAAACCCGCGATGGAATTTGACGGGTCTGTTTTGCAGGATAATTTCACTTATCTGCTGTGGGGAAGACTGGCTGACGGTGAGCCGGGCGGGGTGTTGCTCACATTAATCATGGCGGCATCGGCGGGCGTTCTGGCGTTACTGGCCGGGGTTCTGATGGCGGCACTGGCGTGGCGTTTCGGCGGCTGGACGCGAAAAATTCTGTTTATCTGGGCGTCGTTTATCCGCGGCATTCCGCTGATTTTCGTGATTTTCTGGCTGTATTTCCTGCTGCCGGTGGTGTTTGGCGGATCGATCCCCGGTCCGCTGACGGTGATTCTGGCACTGGCCTGGTTTACCTCGGCGGCGGTGATGCATTCGACGCTGGCGGGTCTGGAAGCCTTGCCGCGCGGGCAAACCGAAGCGGGGATCGCGTCAGGCATGAGCTACGGCAAAGTGCTGTTGTTCGTGCTGTTACCGCAGGCGTGGCCGAATCTGCTGCCGTCCTATCTCGGACTGCTGATCTCACTGGTGAAAGATACGTCGCTGGCGTTTATCGTCAACGTGCCGGAACTCACCACGGTGGCCGGACAGGTGAACAACCGGGTGCAAATTTACCCGGCAGAAATCTTCCTGCTGGTCGGGCTGATGTATTACCTGCTGTGTGTGACGCTGGCGTATCTGGCGGGGAGGGTAGTAAGAAAAAACAAAACAGCGTGAACGATTAAACAGTTGTAAGTGAAGGATAAGGATATGGATAACCGGGAGCCGTAAATAACCTCCGGTTATCCAAAATGAGTACAATAAAAATCAGCTCTGTTTTTTTATATCCTTACCCCATAACTTCAACCAAGGCGCAGTTTCAAAGTCTTTGGGGTAATTACTTTTTTCTTCCTCCTCGTCTGCAAATAAGTCGCGGAAATTTTTAACAAATCGTTCTAATGAGCTTAAATCTGGTGTGTAACCTCTATGTGAGTAGTTTAGTATTGGAAGCACACTTCCTTTGCTTTGTTCCATTTGCGCCATAAATGCATGAGCGCTTATATAGCCCGTAAGTTTTTCATCTAATCTGTACCAGCTATTTTTTTCATAGAAGTCAGGGCTAACTGCTTTATTATTGTAAAGATATAACGTGGCATAAGAATTTTTAGCGTTAGTTGAGATCGGAAAATGGGGATCCATGTTGTTCACGATACTGGCTGAATAATGCTTTGCAATATCACGTAATAACCTGGGTTTGACATGCCGGATGAATATTTCATAGGGAATGTAGGCCCACGCTGACCAGAATTCCATTAAAACAGAAAATTCTGCACTTTCCAGAATTTCAATATTGTCTATGACATGCAGGCTGCGTGAATCTGGCATTGAAATTTTTAATAAAAAACCAGAATATTCTTTAACCTTATTGAGCAAGTTTTTATATTCTGTATCAGATATTGCTGCAACTAAATCACAGGTGCTTCCATATTTCAAATCTTCGGAGCCCCATATTATACCGTGCACAGCAGCATACTTCAGTACGTATGAAGGGTCGAATGCAAACGCTGTACGTTGTTCTGCTTCGGCCTGATTGTGTATTGCTGACCACTTTACGGCTTCAACATCGTGGTCCAGTCGTTCGCTTTCCGGCCAATCTTTGAGATGATTTTTGCGGTCATTCATTAAGAGTTTTTCTAACCATTCCGCATTTTTTCGCACTTCAGTTTGAGTCCAGCGAACAAAAGATTCATCTGGTTCAATGATCTTTTGCTGCAATACAACGATCGGTGCGGCTCCTCTATGGCAGTTTCCTTGTAAGCAGGCCGCGGTATTAACATCTTCCTGCAATGCTGTCATGCGCACACGCAGCGCCTTTGTTTGATCTTGACTGTTACACGCAAAATGTTCAAAGCATGATTTTTTTAGCGGATTGCTTATATCATTGAAAATAAACTCTTTGGTTCTTGTATTAGGACAAGCCAGTGTTGTTCCCACTGCTCTTAATGCTTCACGAAAGTCTTGACGCGGTAAATTATGCGTGCCTTTTGCACTTACTACGGCAATTCTTGGACGCATCCAGATATAAAACTGATCTAAATCATCCCTGTCTTTAGGTTTATTATCCGAAAGATAAACTCTTCCTCCGTGGTGCGGTGCTTTAAGCACATCAACTCCAAGACCAGCAGGATATTCTGAGCAAATCCAGGACCAGTTTTCCTGATCCCCGGTTAAAACGATGCGTCTGCGTTGACTACCGTCCAGTAATGCATCAATAACAATAACCAGCGAGGTATCGTTTAAAACGGAATTACCAAAAAAATTAGGTTCAGAAGTATTATCACGATATTTCTTTATTCTTTGACCTATGTTGTTTTGATTACGCAGATTGTTATCCTGATTACTCACCGGAGAAAAATTATCTCGTGAGAGCGCATTCATGGTGTCGAATACATTTGCCGCCTCGGAAAATTGCTCCTCCTCTTGCCATGATTCACCCCGTATAAGCCATTCATGGGGCAGTGATTCATGAGCCAGTAATGTTTCAAGTTCTGAATAGGGGGCGCTATAAAGACGTTTTATCATTTTCCGTGCAGGTGAAATAACGGAAACCGTCACATTGCCATTGGTTTGAAAACGATGTTTATAGCCTTCAAGAGGATAGATAACAGGGATCTTTCTTGTATTAGCTTCATTCTCAAGGCCTTTTGCTTTGGAAACAGCGTCTTGCACTCTTGGTGCAAATAACCAGCTAAGCCTTTCAAAAGCCGGTAAACAGGGCAGCCAGAGTTCGCCGATAGTAATGTCTGTTTTTTTTAGCAGTGAGTGAAATCCCCCCTGATGGTCGTGATCAATGTGGCTTAGAACAACCACATCAAGATCCTCACTTCCGTCTTCTTTTTTATGGTCATTCAGGTGATCGGTTAAAGCTTGAGGCAAAGAGACACCACCGTCATATAACAGGCGAAAGGCGACTTTACCATGATGGTGAAGCTCTACCAGATGACAATCACCATGGCCAACCCCAAAGGTTATAATCTCGAAACTGTCTGCTGGCAATGTGGGTATAATCGAGCTCATCACAATTCCCTATAATTTCAATTATTTACTTGTTTTCATGTATCACAGATATTGTTTACATCAAATGCATAAGTGGTGATTATTAATCGATAATACGCACATTCCGGACTGGAATCCAAAACCCCGCCTGTTTCGGGCGGGGTTTTGGAGCGGAAAGCCACGGTAAAAATGCGTTTATTGTCTTTTGCTGACCGAGGTTAATTCCGTATCCACACTCAGATCCCGGTCAAACCATTTTTCGGAAATCTTCTTCAATGTGCCGTCTGCCCGTAATTCACCGAGTGCGACATCCACTTTTTGTTTCAGCGCTTCTCCGCGCGCATCTTTTCTGAATGGCAGGGCGACCTGTTTCAGGCCAAAGGGTTCTCCGACGACTTTCAGCGGCAGATTTTTACGCTTGATTTGCCCGAGCAGGATCACCTGGCCGGAAACATACGCATCGACTTTTCCCTGCGCCACGCTGTTAACCACCACATCCATACCCTCAAAGGTCACCAACCTGATTTCGTTTTTCGGGTCAAATTCTTTCAGGACTTTGCCATAGTTCGAACCGAGATCGGCGGCGACCGTTTTCCCTTTCATGTCCTGTAAACCGTGAATAGTGGTGTTGTTTTTACTGACTGCCAGTTGCGCCGCAGAGTAATAGTAGGGCGCTGAATAATCATATTTCTTGCGCCGCTCCGGCGTGTCAGCAAAATTGCCCACGGTATCCACTTTGCCGGTTTCCAGAGAGCCAAGAACGCCCACCCAGTCGGAGGTTACCCATTCAACTTTGTAGTGGATCTTGCCGGCGACGGCGTTGAGAATATCCGTGCTGAATCCTTTGATGGTGTCGCCCTCTTTAAAATAGTGCGGATAACCGTCCGGTGTCGCGCCCACCCGCAGAACGGGTTGATCATCCGCTTTGACGGCGGGTTTATCGCAGGCAGTCAGTAAAAGGGGAAGGGATAAAATAGACAGTGTTAACAATCGCATATGAAAATTTCCTGTTTAACCGGCATAGGGTTTGCCGAGATGTTTTTCGAGGCGACGTTGTAACTCACTGAAAATGATGGTCAGCGCCCAGTAGACCAGCGCCACAGCGAAATACGCTTCGAAGAATTTCAGCGACTCTGTGGCCACCATTTTTCCTGCAGCCAGCAGTTCGCTCACGCCTAAGGTGAACGCCAGTGAGGAGTTCTTGATCAGGCCGATATAGACGTTGCCGGTAGCCGGAATCGCATTGCGGCAGGCTTGCGGAAACAGGATACGGCTGGAGGTTTTAAACATGCTCAGCCCGGAGGCCAGAGAGGCTTCCAGTTGCCCTTTATCGACGGAGTCGATAGCGGCACGGAAGATTTCCGCCAGATAGGCAGACGTGTTTAAGCTTAAACCGAGGATCACCGCATTCATGGCACTCAGTGAATTCATCGAAGGGATAATTTGCGGCAGACCAAAATAAATAATCAATAACTGTACCAGTACCGGCGTACCACGAAAGAATGAAATATAAAGATGCGCGAAAGCCGCGGGTATTTTACCGGCCCTGAGTAATAAGGCGAAAATAATGCCCAGAACGGTTGCCAGCAGAATGGAAAGAAATGAAATCAGCAAAGTCACGGGAAGATAGACGAGGATCTGCGGAATAACGCCGAGCATATAAGGGAAATCAAAATTCATTGTGAAAAGTTCCGTTTACGGCCATCAGGTAAAATCATGTAAAAAAGAACGGGTGCGGTTTCCGGAAACGGTCTGGAATATTTTTGCCGGTTCGCCTTGTTCGATAATATGACCGTGCTCCATGAAAAATATCCGGTCAGAAACATTGCGGGCGAACCCCATTTCATGCGTGACGATCATCATGGTTAAGTCGCGACCGGCCAGCCCTTCAATCAGGTTCAGCACTTCACGGCGCATTTCGGGATCCAGAGAAGACGTGGGCTCATCAAATAAAATCACCTGCGGATCAACGGCCATTGCGCGGGCGATACCGACGCGCTGCTGCTGTCCACCGGAAAGAGTGCCGGGATAGGCTGCCGATTTGTGCGCCAGCCCCACCTGCGCCAGCAATTCCTGACCCCGTTCCCGCGCCTGCGCTTTATTCAGTTTTTGGGTAAAACGTAAGATCTCAGTGATATTTTCCAGTGCGGTTTTATTTTTAAACAAATTGTAGTGCTGAAAAACCATGGATGTCTGGCGGCGAAAATCGCCCGTTTGTTTGCGGGTAAGGGTTGCAGCATTAATGTGTTTATCACCAATCTGCATCAGGCCGGAATCCGGCCTGACCAGCAAATTCAGCGAACGTAACAGGGTGGATTTCCCGGAACCCGAAGGGCCAATAATCGATACCACTTCCCCTTTTTTTACAGTGAAATTAATATCCGACAGAGCAGGGAACTGGTTAAATGATTTATTCAATCCGCTGACCGTTATCATGCGTACTCCCGCACAGAAACAAACTGATTCTCCGGCTCACTTAACCCCAGATTCCCCCGCAGGGTCTGTGCCTCATAGTCCGTCCGGTACAATCCCCGCGCCTGCAAAATTGGGATCACACGGTCGGTGAAATCATCAAACGCCGTCGGGGTGCCGCCCCGGACGATAAAACCGTCGGCCGCACCTGAGGTAAACCAGTGTTCCAGACCGTCGGCGACATCTTCGGCGGTACCGGAGAAGGTCGGTCGTGGTGTCGCGGCTTCCAGTGCGGCCTGACGCAGGGTTAATCCGCGTTCGCGGGCGTTGCGTTTGATCTCATCTGTGGTGCTGCGGAAGCTGTTTTGCCCCAACCCGCCGATGTCCGGGAATGGTGCATCCGGGTCGTATTGTGCAAAATCGTGATGCTCAAAGTAGCGGCCAAGATAATCCAGCGCGCTTTCCAGCGTCACCAGTTGGGCGGTTTCCTGATATCGACGTTCAGCATCGGCAGGCGACTCACCGATAATGACGCTGATACCCTGGAAGACGCGGATATCTTCGGCGGCACGGCCGTTTTCCACCAGCTGACGCTGTACATCGAGACGAAATGCGCGGGCCAGTTCGGGGGTTTCCTGACGGGTGTAAATGGCGTCAGCGGCTTCGGCAGCAAAGGCTTTGCCCTGTTCCGACGCCCCGGCCTGAAAGACGATCGGACGGCCCTGCGGCGAGCGTCCGACGTTCAGCGGCCCCTGCACCGAGTAGTATTTGCCGTGATGATTGAGTGTGTGCAGTTTCTCCGGCACAAAGAACTGGCCGGTGGCTTTGTTGCGCACAAATGCATCTTCTTCCCAGGAATCCCACAGCCCTTTCACCACGCTGACGTATTCACTGGCGATGCGGTAACGCTCGTCATGTTCCGGGTGCTTATCGCGGGAGAAGTTTTTCGCCGAGCCTTCCAGCGGCGAGGTCACCACGTTCCAGCCCGCCCGGCCACCGCTCAGATGATCGAGGCTGGCGAACTGACGCGCGACGGTAAACGGCTCGCTGTAGGAGGTGGATAAGGTGGCGACCAGTCCGATGTTGTGGGTGACCAGCGACAGGGCAGAAAGCAGGGTAATCGGTTCAAAACGGTTGAGGAAATGCGGAATAGATTTCTCAGTAATATAAAGTCCGTCGGCGACAAATAAGAAATCAAATTTAGCCTGTTCAGCTCGTTGCGCTAATTGCTGGCAGAACTGAATATTAATACTGGCATCAGCAACCGCATCCGGATGACGCCATGCAGACATATTTCCGGATGCGCCCTGAATAATGGCACCCAGGCGTATTTGTTTTTTCTGACTCATTGTTTCATCCTTAAGAATATATTATTCAGCCGCCGTTAAACCAGCGTGCGTAATTCAGCGATGGAGCGCACCAGCGGCGCCTGCTCCTGTGCTTCGAATGCCTGCTGGTTGAGAATTTTGCGCAGATAGACCAGTTCGACACCCAGCGGGTTGGTCGCGGTATGAAATGGCTCATAACCCCGTCGCTGATACAACCCGGTCAGCCACGGATGTTTCACCGCCGTTGCCAGATACACCGCCGGTGATTTCAGCGTGTCACGCAAAAACGTCTCTTCCACGTAGCGGATAATTTCATTGCCAAATCCCTGGCCTTTGGCATGTTCTGCCACCGCAAACCAGTGCACAAACGGCCACGGTGCAAGATGATTTTTTGCCGGTGTCCACAAAAAACGGGTGGTCAGCGTCGCCGTCAGTACGCCGTCGTTTTCCAGCACATAGGTGGTTTCATTGCGGATAACATCCCGCACGTCTTCAACGCTGGCGCGGGTGATGGTGAAATGAATGTTATGTTCCAGCAGCGGCGCGTAAGCCTTTTGCAAAAGGCTGTGCAGCGCCGCTGCTTCAGACTCCTGAGCAAGGCGGATCACGTGGCTCATATCCAGTTCCTGTTGTTCGCAACACATCGTTAACAACGATTATTAAAGTCAGGAACAAACGATGTAAAACAACAATAGTTGCTATGCAGTTGCGGGAGATGGAATAGGGGCGGGGTGGCCGCCCATACGGGCGTTAACTTCAAAGTCAAAACCGTGGGCGTCGGCCCACACCGACTTGGGGGGCGGCCTGCCGCCGCCCCCCAAGATCCCCCGGGCTCTTTCACTAATACCGCCGGACGAGGTTATAAACCGCGCTGACAATCCGTTTCGTCAGCATGGCGGTGAGGCTCATAACAAATTTTCCTGACGTTCCAGCCAGCGGGCGTGGCTTTTTTCATCGAGAATTTTTTTCATGTACAGCGTTGTGTGTCCTTTGCCGATGTCTCTTTCGAAGACCGGCTGAAAACCCAGTTTCAGGTACATGTCACGCAGCCACGGATGGCTGGTGGCGGTGCCAAGCGAGTAAGCCGGGGCTTTCAGTTCGCGGATCAGAATGTTGTCTTCCAGCCAGTCCAGCAGCTTCTTGCCGAGACGCTGACCGGTGTAATCCGGATGCGTGCCTAACCAGCCAATATGCGGCAGGCCTATGAGTCCCGGCATTGCACCCCACGGGAAGCGCAGGGTGACCGAAGCCACCATCCGCTGGTCATCAAAGAGCGCAAACACTGCATGATCGTTGAGATGTTGTGTCACGCTTGCCAGATCGGCGGTGGCAGCATCAAACTGAATCCCGAGTGCTTTGATTGGCGCATAGGCGTCCAGCATCAGCGCCAGATAATCGTGTTTATCATCCAGCGTCAGCCGCCTGAAATGTTGTGTCATAACCCGGATCCCTCAGAAGAAGTCAGATGACCGGACTGCACGGCAAAGCGGATGACCTCATCAACTTTTTGCGCGGCGCGGCCGGTGTAATGAGCCGGATCTCACCAGTGGTCAAGATCCCGTTCAGTAATATTGGCCGCCAGCACCGGATGTGCAAGCAGAACAGTTTTAGAAGATGGCTGTTTTTCAAACGCCTGCATGGCGCAGTCATAAACCAGATGATGTGCAGTTTGTTTACCGGTTTTTTTGACCGTCAGGCCGCAGGATTGAGTTTGTGTGGCATGGTGGTTGATCCGACAGGGGGGCGGGTTGCTGATGGAAAGCCATAACGACCTTCCGAGCCTGACGTTAATCACGGCTGCGATGTGCCGAATTCAGGGAGTTAGCAGGGAGAGGAAGAAAAAGGGCGTCTTTACAACGCCCTGAGATGTTTATGCTATTCGTCTGACGGGGGTTTCTTACCGGGCGTGCGCAATGGACGTTCAACAAATTGCATTGTGCGCTTATCGAAATACCGGCTTGGCCAGATAATCGAAGGCGGCACGCCGATAGCCTGGCTTATCAGCAATTCCCCCTTTGGCCAGGGGCGGGTAAGCGCATTGGCTAATGTGGTTGAACATAAACCCGCAGCGCGTGAAACCGCAGACAAGGTGGTGCCTTTTTTGCGCAGTGCAGCAATGATGTCAGCGGGGTGCCAGTCCTGATTAATCAGGATTTCTCCCTCATGCTGCTGGATGTACGACGTAGGAAACGGCAGGAAAGTCGGACTATGGGGCAGTTTCATAGGTATTCTCCGATGTGATAGTTAACCACCACCGGAGCTGCGAAACTCGTTTGGTGGTGGCTCAGACAAGGTTCGCAGTACCGGTCACATCGGAAGCCGGCCAGCCCGGAGGCTGCCTTGCCTGAGTCACCATAGGATGTACAAATTACAAGCATCTGTATCTGACAGGTGTACGGAGGCAAATACATAATTATTACATATGTATTTCCGATGTGGTATTCAGGCTGCGAAACCTAGCCGCGTATTTTTGACGCGACGAGGCGAATATAACGTAAGGAAGGGTTATAAACCAACTGGATAACGACATAGATGGGAGATGCTTTCCAGAGAAACAGATCTGTTGAAGAGTATTACAGCAGGCTTTTTTATCCGTGAGGACGAAGATAATAAAAGGGCAGGCGCATTGCCGAAAAACCTGTAATACGCCTGCTTAAACACTTTCAATTAGCGTGCCGGACAATCAGCGGGTCGGATGATTGACTTCCACCGGACGCAAATCAAACAGCAAGACTTCTGCCTGGTCGCCGTCCGTGAAGGTGAGTTTATCTTCCTGACGGATACGTGCACCGTCACCGGTTCTGAATTCAATGCCGTTCACTTTGATGCTGCCGCGTGCCACGTGGACATAGGCATAACGGTCAGGGGCAAGGTCGAACGTGGCCTGTTCCGCACCGTCGAAGAAACCCGCGTAAATCTTCATGTCCTGACGCACGCTCAGTGAGCCGTTGTCACCTGTTGGCGAGATAATCAGGCGGAACTGGCCGCGTTTTTCCGCTTCAGGCACAGAGACCTGCTGGTAACCCGGTTTGGTCCCATTTTCAGATGGCACGATCCAGATTTGCAGGAAATGCACCTTTTCGTCACCGGAGTGGTTGAACTCACTGTGCGTCACACCGGAACCGGCGCTCATCAGCTGCACGTCACCGGGGACAATCACAGAACCGGTACCCATTGAATCTTTATGCTCCAGCGCGCCTTCCAGCACATAAGAGATAATTTCCATATTGCTGTGCGGGTGCGCCCCAAAGCCGCGCCCCGGTGCAACCTGATCATCGTTGATGACCAGCAGGTCTGAGAAGCCGACCTGTTTTGGATCCCAGTAACTGGCGAAGGAGAAGGTGTGACGTGAATGCAACCAGCCGTGGTCACCCAATCCGCGTTGTTCAGAGAGACGTTGTTCAATCATGATGTGCTCCTCAGTTTGTCAGGGGGGAAGCGCGTTTGCCCTTCCGATGAACAGAGAATACACGTAAACTAATTTGCTCAACAATGCGGTTGTTTGACTATCACTGTCACGTTTTGGTTGACAATAAATGGCGTGAGAATAAAGGGTGCGGATAAGATGCAGACAGAAGATCTTCGTATTTTTATTGCTGTGGTAAAAGCGGGGAGTTTTACCACGGCGGCTGAACAACTGATGCTTTCTAAACAATACGTCAGTCGCCGCATGGCGTCGCTGGAGGCTGGCTTACATGCGCGGCTGCTCAATCGCAATACCCGCAAACTGTCGGTGACCGAGTCCGGCCAGTTGTTCGCGCAACATGCACAGCGCATCCTCGACGATATCGAAGAGGCCGAACGGGCGGTTTCGCCCAGGCGGCAGGCGCTTCAGGGAACGTACCGCATCAGCATTCCGATGTCGTTTGGTATCAGCCACCTTTCGCCGCTGATTGCCGAGTTTTTAGGTCAGCATCCGGCGATTCAGTTTCAGGTAGAACTGGTCGATCGCTATGTGGATCTGGTGGGTGAAGGTTTCGATATCGCGCTGCGCATTGGTAATCTGGCGGATTCCTCGCTGGTGGCGCGGCGGCTTGGCGAACTGAAGCGGGTGATCTGCTGCAGCCCGGAATATCTTCAGCGTAAGGGGACGCCGGAAATGCCGGAGGATTTGCTCAACCATCATTGCCTGCGTTACGGGCGCGAAGGACAGACCGGCTGGGAGCTGGAGCTGGAGGGCAAACGTCGTCTGTTTGATGTGCGCGGGCCAATTGTCAGCAATAACGGCGAAGTGCTGCGCGATGCGGCCGTCGCCGGACTCGGGCTGGTATTACTGCCGGAATTTATCGTCGGACCGGCGCTGCAATATGGCGCACTGGTTCGCGTGCTGGATGCATTTCATCCCGGCGCACTCAGCCTGCATGCCATTTATCCGCAGCACCGTCAGCGCAGCGAAGTCACCCGGGTATTTCTCGATTTTTTACAGGAAAGGCTAAAGGCACAACTGCTGGTATCGGCCTGAGATAAGCACCGCAGAGGTGAGCAGACCTGCGTCACACTTTTTGGGCGATCACACATAAATCCAGTGTTTTGTAGGATTGGCATCGTTTTTTCCTATAAAAACTGCCGTACTTTTATGTTACGCAAACGTTAACTGAAGGGGCGGAAAATGAATCATTCATCTGAGCAATATCTTGCAGCGCTGGGCGCAACACAACCATTAACTCCGGCGCAGGCTGACGAGCTGGAGACGCGCGGATACCTTGTTATTCATAATGTTATCGACAAAGACTGGCTGGAAGAGATGCGCACCGCGTTTGACATGCTGGTGGACAAAGAGGGCGATAATCTCGCCGTCGAACACCATCAGGAAGCCACCGCGACCCGTATCGCCAACATGATCAACAAAGGTACCGTGTGGGAAAAAGTGTGGTCGCATCCGCTGATCCTGTCCGTCTGTCATCATATTTTTGGTGGCGCGTTTAAGGTTTCGAGCCTCAACGGACGCGAAGCGCTGCACCGGGGCGGCCATCAGCCGCTGCATGCTGACTGGAAAAAGCCGCGTCCGGATTTTCCGAAAGTCCATCTGGTCAATGCCATCGTGGCGATTGATGATTTGAGTGCCGCCAACGGCGCACCGCGCATTATTCCCGGCACCCATCACCGCCCGGAATTGCCGGAGGATGTGCTGGCGGATGTTGAATTACCGCATCCTGATGAAGTGGTGTTCGAAGCACCGGCGGGCAGCGTGATGATTTACAACGCTCACGCCTGGCACGGCGGCACCAATAACCGCATCGGCACCCGTCGCCGCGTGCTGCACAGTTTGTATATCGACCGCGCGGATGCACAGCAGCAGGATCAGCGTAAATGGCTGAAGCCGGAAACGGCAAGCCGCCTGACGCCTGCGCAGAAATGGTTGCTCGACGTGCTCTGAATTTCTGTTTTCCCCAGGCCTGGCCTGCCGGTCAGGCTTTTTCATGGCATTTTTACCGGCCTTTATGACGGACATCAGAGGGCGGTCACAGTGTGGCTGGCCGCATCACCGCGTATGTGTTACGTGTATGTTATTATGAAGAGAAAACCTCTGAGAGACTGCCATGCTGCAAGACGTGATAGAAACACTGTTCCGATCGGTGTCCGGCAGTGATGTGTTTGCTGTCAGGTTTCCTGATAATTCCCAGCCGCCGCCTGAACTGGCCTCCGTGGTCAGTTTTCCCCGTATTGAATTTGTCGTTGAAGGCGAAGTCCGCGATCGCAGCATTGCCACAGGCAAAGGGCTGCTCAGGCAGGGTGATGCGCTGTATATTCCGGGGGGAAAATGGAATCTGATGGTGTGGGACAAGCCCGCGATTGTGCTGAGTGTTCTGTTCAGCAAAGAAAAACTGGGGTTCAGTTTACAGTTTTGGGATGGCGTGACATTTACCGGCACGGATAAACAAAGTGTTTCCCGCCTTGGCCCGCGTGTAGGCTCGTTTCTGTTGCAGGCGATGAATGAAATTGTCTCCAGTCCTGACGACCAGCAAACCGCGCGCTGCGTGGTGGCGGGGCTGTTAAGTCATTGTCAGGAACAGCTCGCTAACAGGGCGCAGATCCTTACCCGCAGCGGGGCGCTGTTTGAGGTAATCAAAAAGTATATTGAAGAGAATGCCTCACTGCCGCTGACGCGAGAAAACGTGGCAAAGCGTTTCCATATCACGCCGAATTATCTGTCTCATTTGTTTCGTAAATCCGGAGATATCGGCTTCAGCGAGTATCTGAATCACGTCCGCCTGGAAAAGGCAAAACTGTTGCTTAAAGGTTATGAACTGAAAATCAAAGAAGTGGCGACCAGCAGCGGCTTCGTTGACAGCAACTATTTCTGCCGGGTTTTCCGCAAAAGCACCGCCCGTTCGCCTTCTGAATATCGCAGTCAGTGGCTGAGTCAGTTGTCTGAGCGAAAGTCGTAAACAGCCTGTAGCCAGAAAGTAAAACATTCCGCACCGCAATGGGGCGGGGTGTTTGTTTCTGGTGCAAAAAAACCGCATCTTCCGTTCACTTTTTACCCCCCGGCACATCCCATCCGCCGTAATCCGTGGCTTTTCACCCGCACAGAGAAGTTGGCATCCTGCTTGCTAGGTTGTACATACAAGTTAGTACATGTCAGGTCTGCAAAATAATCACACGCAGGCGCCTCATGAAAAACACTCCGTAATGTGGCTGGAAACGTAATGATTTCATTTGAGAGCATAAGCAAATTTTACGCAGATGGGACGGTGGCTGTAGACAGGCTGTCGTTCAGTGCGCCGACGGGACAAATTACTATGCTGGTCGGGCCTTCGGGCTGCGGAAAAACCACTTCACTGCGCATGATCAACCGGTTAACCGAGCCGTCTTCAGGCAACATTTTGCTGAACGGACAGCCGACCGCCGGAATGGATCTGGTCAAACTGCGCCGCAAAATAGGTTATGTGATCCAGAACGCCGGGCTGTTTCCGCACAAAACCGTGCAGGACAATATTGCGGTCACCGCGCTGCTCAACGGTGCGACACGCACGGCAGCGCGTAAAAAAGCCCTCGAATTACTTGAAATGGTCGGGCTTTCGCTGACGATGGCGGAGCGCTATCCGTGGCAGTTGTCCGGTGGTCAGCAACAAAGGGTCGGCGTGGCGCGTGCGCTGGCATCGGACCCGGAATTTATGCTGATGGACGAACCTTTCAGCGCCGTCGATCCGGTGGTGCGCGAACAGTTACAGGATGAGTTTTTAAGATTACAACGTGAAATCGGCAAGACCATTATTATGGTGACGCACGATATTGATGAGGCGATGAAATTAGGCGACCAGGTTGCGGTTTTCCGCCCCGGTGGTCGTCTGGCGCAAATCGCCTCACCGGTGAAATTACTTAATGAACCCGGGGATGCGTTTGTCGCTGACTTTATTGGCCGTGACCGCGGATACCGCAAACTTTCGTTCGATATGATCCCTGATAATATCAGCCTGACGAAAGAACCTGTGATCGCGCCGGGTATTTCCGTCAGCGAAGCCCGATCCCTTGCCGGAGAAAGTGCCTGGTTACTGGTGGTTGAAAATGAATGTCCGCTCGGCTGGTATGATGTGACACAAAATAAAACCACCGTGGACCCGGAAGATATTAATCTCGGCAGCACCTTTGCGCCGAAAAATGGCACGCTGCGTCAGTTAATGGATTCGGTATTAAGTTCTCCCTGTCAGCGCGGTATCGTGGTTGATGAACAGCAGCGCTTTATGGGTACGGCAAATATCGAACAGGTGTTTTCACTTTCTCATTCCCGTGCTGTGAGGTAATACCATGCGTTTTGACTGGTTATTTCAGCAGCGGGAAAATATATTAACGCTGCTCGGCTGGCATGTTTACCTGTCTGTTATTCCGGTATTAATCGGGCTGGCACTGGCTATTCCGGTCGGGGGTGTTTTGCACCGCTGTGGGAAATTTAAAGACGGCATTCTCAATATATTAGGACTGCTCTATACCATTCCTTCCCTGGCGTTATTTGTTTTATTACCCGGTCTGCTGGGCACGAAAATTCTGGATACCGTGAATGTCGTGGTGGCTCTGACACTTTATGCGTTTGCGCTGCTGATCCGTACCGTGTGCGACGGGCTGGATTCTGTTCCACATGAAACCCATCAGGCCGCTGTCGCCATGGGCTACCGGCTCTTGCAGCGTTTCCTGAGCGTGGAATTACCGCTGGCTGTGCCGGTAATCGCCGCAGGTATGCGGGTAGTGGTGGTATCGAACGTCAGTATTGTGTCGATTTCAGCACTGGTCGGCATGCCGCAGTTGGGGGCGTTATTTACCCAGGGTTTCCAGCTACATTTTCTGACGCCGATTATTGCCGGTATTTTCCTGTGCATTGTGCTGGCGCTGCTGCTGGATAATCTGGTGCTGCGCACCGGCAATAAAATGACCACCTGGCAACCGAAAAGGAATGCGAAATGATTAACTGGTTGCTGGACTCCGGTCACTGGCTCAACGATGACGGCTTGCTGGTGCTGATATTTCAGCATCTGATTTACAGCATTGAAGCGTTGTTTATTGCGGTGATTATCGCTTTCCCGATTGGCTGTTATGTCGGTCATACCGGCAAAGGTGCGATGTTATTAATCGGCAGCGCCAATGCCATGCGTGCGCTGCCTTCATTCGGGTTGATCATTTTACTGGTAATTCTGTTCGGGCCGGTATTTGAATCAGACCTGGCTTTTATTGTGCCTTGTCTGATTGTGCTGATCATTCTGGCATTACCGCCCATCATGATGGGGGTATATTCCGGCATCAGGGCGATTAATCCGGCGATTATTGACGCCGCAACCGGCATGGGATATTCACCGCTGAAATTACTGCTGACGGTGGAAATACCCTGTGCAATGGCGCTGATATTATCCGGCATCCGCAGCTCTGCGCTGCAAATTGTATCTACGGCTACGATTGCTGCGTATGTTTCGCTTGGGGGGTTAGGGCGGCTGATTATTGATGGCCGTGCGCAGAACGATTATCCGCAAATGGTTGCGGGTGCTTTTATGGTGGGAATATTAGCGTTACTGGTTGATGTGTTTTTCTCTTTTTTAATTCGTTTCATTGTTTCACCAGGATTACGGCAGCGTGAACGCCGCCGTAAAAAAACAATTCCTTTATCGAATAACTGAATTATCTACTCACTCATTCCGGAGCCTGACAAAAATGAAATTGAAAAATCTGCTCGCCGTTGCCCTGTTTTCTGCTGCCGTCGTGCACGCCCCTGCCGCTTTCTCCGCTGAGACGGGTGGCACCATTATTATCGGTTCGGCGGACTTCCCGGAAAGCCAGCTGATTGCCACTATTTATCAGCAGGCGCTGGCGGCGAAAAACGTCAAGGTGGAAACCAAACTTAATATCGGCAGCCGTGAGGTGTATATGCCTGCGCTGCTTGACGGCTCAATCAACCTGATCCCGGAATACAGCGGTGCCACGCTGAGTTATCTCGACGAAAAAACCCAGGCGCATTCTGCTGAAGATGTGGCGGCGGCGCTGGCGAAAGCGCTGCCTGAGAAAATCAAAATGCTGGATATTTCTGCGGCGCAGGACAGCGATGTGCTGGCAGTGACTGAAAAAACTGCCAAAAAATACAATTTGAAAGATATCAGTGATCTGGCGCCGGTGGCGAAAACGCTGGTACTGGGTGGTCCGGCTGAATGGAAAACCCGTCGTGAAGGTGTGAAAGGGCTGAACGAAGTCTACGGCCTGACCTTTAAGAACTTCAAAGTGCTCGACGTCGCAGGTCCGCTGACGCTGTCTGCACTGACCAACAATCAGATTCAGGTCGCGGACATGACCTCAACCGATCCGGCGATGAAAACGAAGAATCTGGTGGCACTGGAAGATTCCAAACACTTATTCCCGGCGCAAAACATTGTGCCGCTGATTGCAAAAGACAAAGCCAGCGAGGTGGTTGAAACCACGCTGAACAATGTGTCCAGGCAACTGACCACCAGCGATTTGATCGTGATGAACGGCAAACTGGCGAATTTCGAAAGCGTGGATGCTGTGGCAAAAGAGTGGCTGACCGGGCACGGGCTGAATAAATGATGACGCGCACTGTCATCTTAGGCACGGCGGAAACCTCCGTCCGTGACATCGCCGATATCGCTTACGGGGCGCCGGTGCTGCCGGACCCGTCAGCATCAGACGCCATGCTGATCGTGCACGAGAAAATCAGGCAGGCGATTGATAACAATAAAGTGATTTACGGCCTGACTACCGGCGTGGGCGACCTGGTCACTCAGCGCCTGTCGCCGGAGCAAATTTCCGACGTGCAACTCAATATGCTGAAAAGCCATGCCTGCGGTACAGGGCCGGTTCTGGCGCAGCATGAAGTGCGGGCGATGATGGCGGTGATGATGAAATCCCTGTTGCAGGGATTCAGCGGCGTCAGCCCGGCGCTGGTGCAGACGATGGCCGATATGCTCAATAAGGGGGTGACGCCGTGGTCACCCGCCAAAGGGTCGGTCGGCTATCTGATTGCCACCGCACATATCGGGCTGTCAGTGTTCGGCTATGGAAAATCGTTCTATCAGGGCGAACTGTTACCGGCACGGGAAGCCCTGGAACGGGCGGGGATTGCCGTGCGCATTCCCGGCCCGCGCGAAGGCCATGCACTGGTCAGCGGTACGTATGAAATCACTGCGCTGGGTTGTCTGGCGGCGGAAACTTTCCGCGAATTGCTGCCGGTGGCGGATGCCGCGGGTGGCATGAGTCTGGAAGTGCTTAAGGGAAACATCCGCGGGTATGACGCCCGCCTTCATGCGCTGCGCCCGCACGACGGTCAGCAGGAAACCGCGCAGATTTTGCGCAGTTTACTGCGTGACAGTGAGATCCTCGATAAATACCGTGATTTTCGCGTGCAGGACGCGCTGAGCCTGCGCTGTATTCCGCAAATGCACGGCGCGGCGCGGGATGTGCTGAGTTATTGCCTGAAAACGCTGACCACGGAAGTGAATTCTGTCACGGATAATCCGGTGTTTATGGTCGAAGACGGCGAGCTGAATGTACTGCCGGGGGGCAACGGGCACGGTGCGCCGGTGGCGCTGTGTCTGGATGCGCTGGCGATTGCCATTGCGCAACTCAGCACCGGTTCGCAGGCCCGTTCTGACCGCCTGACGAACAGCCATCTCAGCGGATTGCCGGCTTTTCTGGTGGCCAATGGCGGGGCGCATTCAGGGATGATGATCCCGCCGTATGCAGCGGCCGCGCTGGCAGGGGAAAACCGTGCGCTGGCAGCACCGGCCAGTGTACATACCGTGTCCACCTGTGCCGGACAGGAAGATCACATTTCCATGGGCGTGACGGCGGCACGCAATGCTATTGATGCCGTTGAAAATGCCATTGATATCGTGGCGATAGAAATCCTGTGTGCCACGCAGGCGGTGGAATTCCACCGGCCACTGCGCGCCTCGGCGGGCACGGAAACCGTGCTGTCTCTGGTGCGTGAGCAGGTGGCCTTCCGGCAGAGTGACGAGGAAATGTATCCGGATATGCTGGCTATCCGCCAGCTCATCAAACAGGGCGATATCTTGCGCGCGCTGACACCTTTGATTTTCGCAGACACCGTTGAGGGAGAAACCGCATGAGTGTATCAGCGACATCCCGGCCGCTGGAAGGGATCAAAGTGCTCGACCTTTCCCGCGTGCTGGCCGGGCCTTACTGCGCTTCGCTGCTCAATGATTTGGGTGCGGAAGTGATCAAAATTGAAATGCCGGGTAAAGGTGACGATTCCCGTGATTTCACCCCGCATGTTAATGGCGAAAGCACCTATTTCATGCTGCTTAATCACGGCAAAAAAAGCCTGACGCTGAACCTGAAATCACCGCAAGGCCGGGCCGTGCTGGAGCAACTGATCGAAAGCGCGGATGTGCTGGTGGAAAATTTCCGGCCCGGTGTGACCACCCGCCTGGGCATTGATTATGACGCCGTAAAGAAGATCAATCCGAAGCTGGTGTATGCGAGTATTTCCGGTTTTGGGCAGCAGGGACCGCTGGCGCATAAAGCCGCTTACGATCATGTGATCCAGGCGATGGGCGGCATTATGCAGGTCACCGGCTGGGCGAACGGCGAACCGACGCGGGTGGGGGATGCGATTGGTGATGTGGTGTCGGGTCTGTACTGTTCGTGGGGCATTCTGGCGGCATTGCTGCAACGGGGCATTACCGGCCTCGGGCAACATGTGGATGTCGCGATGCTTGATGCGATGGTGTCGATGCAAATGGTCTCGCTGACACAACTGCTGGGCGGTATGCCGCTGGCCGGGCGACTGGGCAATGCACATCCGATCAGCGCCCCCATGGACAGCTACCGTGCGGCAGACGGTTATCTGGTGATTGCCGTCGCCAATGACAGCCTGTTCCTCCGTCTGGCACAGGCCATTGGCAAACCGGAAATCGTACAGGATGCGCGCTTTGCGACGGATCCGCAGCGCCTGAAACATCAGTATGAGTTACGGGGGCTGATTGAAGAGTGGTTGCACGACAAAACGGTGGTCGTGGCGCTCGCCCTGCTCGATGCCGGTGGTATTCCCGCCGCACCGGTCTGGGGGCTGGATGAACTGCTGCAAAGCCCGCACGCCGCCGAACGCGGATTACTGCATCAGGTGATGCATCCGGTCGCCGGTGAAATCAGTATCTTACCGCAGCCCGTGAAGCTGAGCGGCATGAACCAGCTACCCGATTTAATGCCGCCACAGCTTGGCGAGCACACCCGCGCCATTCTCAGTGCACAACTGGGGCTGTCTTCGCAGGAGATGGACACACTTGCGCAACAGGGCGTCATTTAACCGGAGGCAGATAATATGGAACCAACGCAGGTTGCAGTCATTGGCGCGGGCACGATGGGCGCGCGGATCGCTGCGGTATTTGCCGCCAGCGGCTTTAAGGTGGCGCTTTATTCACGCACTGAAAACTCGCTGCACAATGCGGCCAAAGTGATCGACAGTATCGACGCCGGGCTGACGGCGTCGGTCACGTTTACGACGTCCATGGCGGAATGTCTGAAAGGCGCGAAGATTGTTTCGGAGAATATCGCTGAGGTGCTGGCGCTTAAGCAGCAGATTTTCCAGGAGATCGAAAAACATGTCAGCGACGACTGTCTGCTGACCACCAACACCTCCAGCGTCCCGGTCGGGCAGATTGCCAGCGTACTGGCGGTGCCGTCGCGCTTTATCGGCCTGCACTGGTTTAATCCGGCGGATGTGATGCCGATGGTGGAAATTGTCTGCGGACCGCAAACCCATGAAAATACGCGTCAGCAGGCCGATGCGCTTTGTCAGCAACTGGGTAAACAGACGGTGACCATTCATAAAGAAGCGCCGGGTTTTATCGTCAACCGGTTGCAATACGCCATGCTGCGTGAGGCGTTGCATCTGGTCACAGCCGGAATTGCCAGCATCGAAGACGTGGACTTCGCTGTACAAAGTACGCTCGCCCCGCGCTGGTCGGCGATGGGGCCGCTGAAGCTGATGGATTTTGCCGGACTGGACACGGTGAAAAATGTCGCCGCGATATTACTGCCAGCCTTATCGCGCGACGAGGAGCTGCCGCCGTGGTTGCTGGCGCAAATTGAGCAGGGCAATCTGGGCACCAAAACCGGCGCCGGGTTTTATCCGTGGACGGCGCAGGCTATTGAAGAAGGTCTCGCGCACCGAAACGCCACAATCCTTGCCATCAGCGGGATGCAAAAACCATGAGCGAACTTATCCGCTGTGAACGTCATCAGGGCGTGGCGCATATCATTCTTAACCGGCCGGAAAAACTTAACGCGCTGAGTTCAGAAATGCTGACGCAATTGCTGGAGAAAATGCGCGAACTGGACGGTGATAAACAGATCCGCGCCATCGTGATTTCCGGCTCCGCGCGTGCGTTTGCTGCGGGTGCCGATACCGGCACGCTGGCCACCGCCTCAGCGATAGCCCTTTACACCAGCGGTTTCAGTGAAAAGTGGGATCAGATTGCCGCCATTGAAACGCCGGTTGTCGCGGCGTTATCCGGTTATGCACTGGGCGGCGGGCTGGAACTGGCGTTGCTGTGCGATATCGTGATTGCTGATGACACGGCCATTATCGGGCTGCCGGAAACGCACATCGGGATTATCCCCGGCGCGGGTGGCACGCAGCGGCTGGTTAAATCGGTGGGGAAATCACTGGCGATGGAAATCATCCTCGCCGGGCGAAAAATCACCGCCACAGAAGCGCTGGCCGCCGGACTGATCAGTCGTGTCACCACGCCGGAAACGTTAACGGAACAGGCGTTAAAGATTGCGCAGAATATTTCCCGTGCCGCACCGCTCGCCGTTAAGATGGCCAAAAAAGCCGTGCTGGCGAGTTTCGATATGGGCTTAACGGCGGGCATCAGTTATGAACGTTCGTTGTCGGCCCTGATTGCGGCCAGTGACGACCGCAGCGAAGGCATGCGTGCACTGGCGGCGAAAGAACAGGCGGGGTTTACCGGCAAATAACGTCCGGTAAAATACGCCAGCCGCCGTGCTCCGTGCGACATACAAGGCAGGAATGATGTCATCAAACAGAACGCTATCAGAAGTCATTGCGGATGCCGGAGACGAGCCTTCTCCGCTGTATAAGCAGGTGAAACAGGGGATCATTAATCAGATCCTGCACGGACACTGGCAACCGCATCAGCGCGTGCCGTCAGAAAGTGAACTGGTCGCCGAGCTGGGGTTCAGCCGGATGACCATAAACCGGGCACTGCGCGAGTTAACCACGGAGGGCTATCTGCTGCGTTTGCAGGGCGTCGGCACCTTTGTCAATGAAATGAAAGCGTTCACGCCGATGCTGGAAGTGAATAACATTTCTGACGAAATTAAGAGCCGCGGGCACTTTCATACCTCCCGCGTGTTGCAACTGGGTAAGCAAAGTGCCGGTGACAGCATGGCAATGAAATTTATGCTGCTGCCCGGCGTGGTGTTGTTTCATTCGGTGATTGTGCATTACGAAAATGACATTCCGGTGCAACTGGAAGACCGGCTGGTGAATCCGGACATCGCCCCCTTGTATTTACACCAGGATTTCACTAAAACCACGCCTTTCGCCTATCTGACCCAACTGGCACCGCTGACGGCGGGCGAACATACCATTGAAGCGGTGATGGCCAGTCACGACGAACAGCGCCTGCTGAATATTCATCAGACCGAGCCGTGCCTGCAAACCCTGCGCCGCACCTGGCATCATGAAAAAGTGGTGACCTGCGCCCGGCTGTTGTATCCGGGCGGACGCTACAAAATGTTCGGCAGCTTTAAGAAATAAACTGAACAGGATCAGGCAAGGATTCAGGAGGACTGTGGCTTGTGACTTCGGCGGTAAATTCTATAGTTAACGGGTCATTAACGACTCAGGAGTTTACTGATGAAAACTGTTGGATTTGCTGCTTACGATCCTAAAAAACCGCTGGCGCCGTTTACGTTTGAACGCCGCGGCCTGCGTGATAACGATGTCGCAATGGAAATTCTGTATTGCGGCGTTTGCCATTCCGATTTACATACCGCAAGAAATGACTGGGGCTGGAGCTATTATCCGATTGTTCCCGGCCATGAAATCGTCGGACGTGTCACCAGTATCGGTAAAGGCGTCACCCGCTACAAACCGGGCGATCATGTTGCCGTCGGTTGCATGGTAGACAGTTGTCAGGAATGCGATCAGTGTAAAAAAGGTGAAGAACAGTTGTGCCGCGAAGGTAACACCGGGACTTACGCCGGTTATGATCGTTTCACCAAAGAGCCGACGCAGGGCGGATACTCCAAGCATTTAGTGGTGCGCGAGGAGTTTTGTCTGCGTATGCCGGACGGGTTAGATCTCTCCAAAGCCGCGCCGCTGCTGTGCGCCGGTATCACCACCTGGTCGCCGCTGAAAACCTGGAACGTCGGGCCGGGCAGCCGCGTGGGCGTGATTGGTCTGGGCGGTCTGGGCCATATGGCGGTCAAACTGGCGGTCGGTCTGGGTGCAGATGTTACGGTGGTGAGCCGTTCAAATGCCAAAGAAGCCGATGCGCTGGAATTAGGTGCAAGCCGTCTGCTGGTCAGCGCCGACAGTGACGCGATGGCGCAGGCACACGATCATTTTGATTTGATCATCGATACCGTGCCGGTCAAACATGACGTCACGCCGTACCTGCCGTTGCTGGATGTGGACGGTACGCTGGTGCTGGTCGGGCAGGTCGGGCCGATGGAAGAATTCAACACCGTACCGCTGTTGTTAGGCCGTCGTCGCGTGGCCGGTTCGCCAATCGGCGGCATCCGTGAAACGCAGGAAATGCTCGACTTCTGTGCTGAGAAAAACATTCTGCCGGATTGTGAAATGATCCGCATGGATGAAATTAACGAAGCGTTTGAGCGTATGGAAAAAGCCGATGTGCGCTATCGTTTTGTGATTGATATGGCTTCCCTGACCGCGCCTGCGGCGGTGTAATCTGCCGCAGCAATGAAGACAAAAATGGCTCCTGCGGGAGCCATTTTTTCAGGCAGAAACCGGTAAGGTTGCGCGTCTTTTCAGCGGCACGGTGATAAAAATCAGGCAGGCGACCACCAGCCCGATGCCTGTCCAGCCCAGCGGCGGCAGGCGTTCGCCCACAATCACCACCGCCAGCACGGCGGCGACCGCCGGTTCCAGCAGGGTGATGGTGGTGGCCATGCTGGCCGGAATGCGTGCCAGGGCATAACCGAAACAGACATAACCGACAAACATCGGGATAAGCGCCATGTACGCGCCGACCGCGGCGTTATTCCATGACGCCAGAAGGGGCGCGCCGGTCATCCACAGCACCGGCATCAGCAGTAAACCGCCCAGCCCGAACGTGGCGCCCATTGCAGCGCGGGAAGGGACGCCGCTCTGCATTAAATGACGCGCCGCCCAGGCATAAAGCGCGTAGGTCAGCCCGGCAATCAGCCCGAGTACCACACCGGCTATCGCGTGGTCGCCCTGACCGGCGGTGGAGTGACTGCCACTTTCACCGACGCAAAGTAACACCATGCCCGCCACGCCAATGGCGGCGCCGGTCATCCAGCGGCGGGTGAGACGTTGTCCGTCGAGATAATATTCAATCAGTGCGGATAACAGCGGCGCAGAACCGAGGGAAATCACGGTACCGACCGTGACGCCCGCCAGGTGCATCGAGGCGTAAAACGCCAGCGGATAAACTGCGACCGCCAGTGCGCCGGTAAATAACATGCGTGCGTTGTTCACCAGAGTTACCCGGCTGGTGACTATCCTTCTGGCGGAAATCAGCGCCTGCAACAATCCGCCCAGCCCCATCGCCACTGCGCCGATCGCCAGCGGGCTGACGTCGGGCGCAAATGTCGCCGCCGTGCCGGTCGACCCCCACAGAACGGAAGCAAATACCACGGCGAGTACGCCCGTCATGCGTTCACGAGGCGTTATCGTCATGGCACCTCCATCATTGAGGTCGCCATGTCCATCGCCTGACGGACACATTGACCGTTGCCTTCCAGACCTGCACGCGAAATCGCGCCTTCCAGTAAAAATGAAAAATGCCGCGCCATCAGGCGGGCTTTGGCCTCGTCAGTGGGGAACAGTTCGAGAAGATGCGCAGTCACGATAGCTTCAACATGTTCTTTATGCCCGCGCACGGCCTGCCTGCCGGGCGCTCCGGCGGGCAGTTCGGCGGCGGCATTCAGTAATCCGCAGCCACGAAAGCCGTGCTCATAGGCAAATTCAGCGTGATCGTCATACGCCTGAAACACGGCGAGCACTTTTTCTTTCGGTGTTTTGGCTTTTTCAACACGCAGGGCGTACAGCTCCAGCCATTCGTCATGACGTATTTCAATGTACGTTGCGACCAGTTCGGCCTTGGATTCGAAATTGTTGTAGAGGCTTTTTTTGGCGACACCGGCACGTTTGATGATTGCGTCAATCCCGGTCGCAGCAATGCCGTTGTTATAAAACAGAACCCGGGCGGCACCGAGAAGCCGGTCGCGGGCGCTTTCAGGAGAGGAGTCTGTGGTGGACATTTTTTTACTCGTGTTGTTCATCTTGCTGATAGGTATACCAGTCTACCTACTCAATGTAAACACCGGCTGAGAATAAGAAAAAGTGACGACTTAACCGTGCCTTTCGTGTGGGAAACCGCCATAATCCGCTAAAAGTTGTGGAGAGACAGCAGGTTGAGGTCATCTGCGGCAGGCAGAATTATTGTTAACTTCCGGAGGGATAAAAATGCTTCATGAATGGCTCAACGCCTTGCACGTGATTGCGGGCGTATTGTGGATTGGCGGCATGCTGGCGATGGCGCTGGTATCGATGGCCTGTTCGCGGACATCCGGTACTGCGGAAAGTGCAGGGCAGACGTTGTTATTGGAAACCGTGCGCAAATGGACGCGCAGTGTCACCAGCCCGGCGATGATCCTGTTGTGGGTGGCGGGCATCGTGATGATCGTCAGTTATGGCAAATTCCCCCATGCCTGGCTGCTGATAAAAATGGTGGTGGTGCTGGTTCTCTCCGCGCTGCACGGGCTGCTTTCCGGCGATTTACGTCGTCGCGCCACCGGTCAGCCGGTGAAAGATTTCGCGCTGGTGCGCAACGCCAGCGCGGTGATTATTGTCGGTGTGATCCTCATTGGTATTTTGGCGATAATCAGGCCTTTCTGACATCCGGTTTCCCGCAAAACTCAATCCACGTGAAAGCGTGGATTTTTTTATGACTCGCCGTTCACCAGCGCAATCAGGGTGCAGGGCACCGGCGGAATATTGCCTTCCTTTAAAATTGTCAGCGAATGGTTTTCGCGCACGGCAAACGATCCCAGCCCGATAATAACCAGCATCAGCGGAGCCGACAGCAGCATAATCGTCCATTAAAAAGCCCGCAAATTTGCAGGCTTCTTTTTATTGCTTATTGTGCAGAAAACAAAATACTTATTTTTTCTTATAAACGTCAGCAGTACCGTGAATTTTATTGTTGGTATTACCGGAGGTTAATACAAATACATCGCCGCCTTTTTTATCGGCTTTCTTAGAAAGATCTTCAATGGCGCCGGACTGCGAGGTTTTATTTGAGGTGGTCACAGAGCCGACTTTGGTATACTCAGAAGCCACTTTTTCAAAATCTATTTTCTTCATTAATTCAGCAGAATAAGTGCTGAAAGAGACACAGCCCATCACAGCCACTGCCAGCAGAGCTTTAGATATTTTCATGTAATCCTCAGATTTTAAATTGCCCAGTAAATTGAAGGAAAGTAATAGAAAGCTGTTTATTTAGTGAAACCCTGTTAATCAATAACTCACTGTTTAAAAGAGTGAGTTATCACTGCCATTTAGTAATAGACAAGGAAGTCAATAATTACAAGGAGGGAAGAAAAAATTAAGCAACCGGTGCGGTTTTTAGTCTTTTGTGCCGGAGGTTTTGTACACAGTAATAGCAATCACATACTTTTCGTTTCGCCTGCGCATGTTATCCATCTGTTAACCCCCGTCCGAAATATGTTTCATTGCTAATAATTAACTTTGAAGCAGATCACATTTATGCTTTTCCCCTGCACGGGCAGATTGTCACGGGTGAAAAAGCCTCTGATAATGTTACCGATAACATGTTACCGGTAACATTGCGGATAAACATGAACAGGGTGGACATAACGAATAAAACCACTGACCCGTCTTTCGCGTTTTTTAACCAGTCGAGGAGCGCAACCGTGAACAATGATCAGAACCGAATTTATGTGTTTATGGGCGTATCAGGCAGCGGAAAATCAGCCGTCGCCAACGCCGTGGCACACCAGCTTTCCGCCGGTTTTCTTGACGGCGATTTCTTACATCCCCGCAGTAATATCCTGAAAATGGCCGCCGGTGATGCCCTCAATGATGACGACCGCGCGCCGTGGCTGGCCGCCCTCAATGATGCCGCGTTTGCCATGCAGCGTACCAATAATGTGTCGGTCATCATCTGCTCGGCATTGAAAAAACGTTACCGCGATCGTCTGCGCGCAGGCAACGCCAACCTGTCTTTCATCTATTTACAGGGCGAATTCCCGGTCATCGAAGAACGCATGGCCGCACGCAAAGGGCACTTTTTTAAATCGCAGATGCTGATCTCACAGTTTGCAGCACTCGAACAACCTGGCGCTGAAGAAAGTGACGTGATCACCATCGGCATTCACCAGCCGCTTGATGCGGTGATTGCAGAGACCCTGCAACACATCCGTAGTTTTCAGCAACAGGAGCATTGCGCGTGAATACAGTGACTTTAGTCGGTACTGCAGCAGGCTCCGTGTTGCTGCTGCTTTTTCTGGTGATGAAAGTGCGTATGCACGCGTTCGTCGCGCTGATGCTGGTGTCGATTGCCGCCGGGATTTTCTCCGGCATGCCGGTCAATACCATTGCCGACACCATGCAGAAAGGCATGGGCAGCACGCTGGGTTTTCTGGCGATTGTGGTGGCGCTGGGGGCGATGTTCGGCAAGATCCTGCATGAAGTCGGCGCACTTGACCAAATTGCGGCCCATTTACTGAATCGTTTTGGCAAAAACAAAGCCCATTATGCTCTCGGGATTGCCGGGCTGGTTTGCGCCTTGCCGCTGTTTTTCGATGTGGCGATTGTGCTGCTGATTGGCATCGTGTTCGCGGTGGCGCGCCGTACTGACGGCAACATCGTCAGGCTGGCGATCCCGTTATTTGCCGGTGTCGCGGCAGCGGCGTGTTTCCTGCTTCCGGGGCCGGTCCCGATGCTGCTGGCGTCGCAGATGAATGCCGATTTTGGCTGGATGATCGCCATCGGTCTGGTGGCCGCGATTGCCGGCATGCTGATCGCCGGTCCGCTGTACGGCAATTTTATCAGCCGTCATGTCAGCTGGCCGATGCCTGTTGAAGAAAATGCCCCGACGCTCAACAAAGATAACCTGCCGTCATTCGGTTTCAGTCTGGCGCTGATTTTGTGTCCGCTGGTGTTGGTGGGAATGAAAACCATCGGCGCACGCTTTGTCACGGCGGGTACGCCATTGCACGACTGGCTGGAGTTTATCGGCCATCCGTTTACCGCCATTCTGATTGCCTGCCTGATTGTCATTTACGGGCTGGCAAAACCACGCGGCATGACCAACGAACAGACGCTGGCCATCTGCTCAGCCGCCGTTCAGCCCGCCGGGATCATCCTGCTGATGACCGGTGCGGGTGGCGTATTCAAACAAATTCTGGTGGATTCCGGCGTCGGCCCGGCCATTGGTGACGCGATGATCGGCACCGGCTTACCGATTGCCGTGGCCTGTTTTGCACTGTCAGCGGTCGTGCGGGTTATTCAGGGTTCAGCCACCGTGGCCTGCCTTACCACTGTAGGGCTGGTATTGCCGGTAACCCATCAGATGGGGCTCAACGGCGGTCAGCTGGCCGCACTCGCCATCTGCATTACCGGCGGTTCCATTGTGCTCAGCCACGTAAACGATGCCGGTTTCTGGTTATTCGGCAAGTTCACCGGTGCCAGCGAACTGCAAACGCTGAAAACCTGGACGGTGATGGAAACCCTGCTCGGCACGACTGGCGGGATCATCGGCATGATTGCTTTCACGATGCTTTAAGAAAGGGGACAACATTATGATTAACAACACCGTGGCCCGTGTCACGCAGCGGATCATCAACCGTTCCGCATCCACCCGTGAAGCCTATCTGGCGCGTATGGATGCTGCCCGTTCGCAAACCGTTCACCGCGCGCAACTGGCCTGTGGCAATCTGGCGCATGGCTTTGCCGCCTGTCAGCCGGATGAGAAGAATTCCCTGAAAAATATGGTGCGCAGCGATATCGCCATTATTACCGCCTACAACGACATGCTGTCGGCGCATCAGCCCTACGAGCATTACCCGCAACGCCTGAAAGACGCACTGAAATCGGTGGGTGCGGTCGGGCAGGTGGCGGGCGGCGTACCGGCAATGTGTGACGGTGTCACGCAAGGGCAGGACGGCATGGAGTTGTCGCTGATGAGCCGTGACGTGATTGCCATGTCGGCGGCCATCGGCCTTTCACACAACATGTTCGACGGGGCGTTGTATCTGGGTATCTGCGACAAAATCGTGCCGGGCTTAGTGATGGCGGCGCTGTCATTCGGCCATCTGCCTGCGGTGTTTGTGCCCGCCGGGCCGATGAGTACCGGTTTGCCGAACAAAGAGAAAGTGCGTATCCGTCAGCTTTATACCGAAGGCAAAGTGGACCGTCAGGCATTACTGGAAGCGGAAGCCGCGTCGTATCACGGCATCGGCACCTGTACATTTTACGGCACTGCCAACACCAATCAGATGGTGATGGAAGTGATGGGGCTGCATCTGCCGGGTGCATCGTTTGTGCCGCCGGATTGCGCGCTGCGTGATGCACTGACCGACTCGGCAGCACGTCAGGTCACCCGTCTGGCCGAAACCACCGGCAACTATCAGCCACTCGGTCAGATGGTGAATGAGAAAACTGTGGTGAACGGCATTGTTGCGCTGTTAGCCACCGGCGGTTCCACCAATCTGACCATGCACATGGTCGCTATGGCGCGTGCGGCAGGCATTGTTATCAACTGGGATGATTTCTCTGAATTGTCCGATGCGGTGCCTTCGTTATGCCGTATTTACCCGAACGGCCCGGCGGATATCAACCAGTTTCAGGCGGCGGGCGGCGTGCAACTGGTGGTGCGCGAATTGCTGAAAAATGGCCTGTTACATCAGGATGTCAACACCGTGGCTGGTTTCGGATTAGACCGTTACACGCAGGAACCGTGGCTGGAAAACGGCGAACTGGCGTGGCGCGAAGGCGCAGAGCATTCGCTCGACACAAACGTCATTGCCAGCGTGCAACAGCCGTTTGAGCATCACGGCGGCACAAAAGTGTTGTCGGGTAATCTCGGGCGTGCGGTGATGAAAACCTCGGCGGTGCCTGCGGATAATCAGATTATCGAAGCCCCTGCGGTGGTATTTGAAAGCCAGCATGACATTGTTCCGGCATTCGAGGCCGGTAAGCTGAACCGCGATTGTGTGGTGGTGGTGCGTTTTCAGGGGCCGCAGGCCAATGGCATGCCTGAGCTGCATAAACTGATGCCGCCGCTTGGCGTATTAATGGATCGCGGATTCCGTGTCGCACTGGTCACCGACGGTCGTTTGTCCGGCGCTTCCGGCAAGGTGCCTTCTGCTATCCACGTGACGCCGGAGGCTTTCAGCGGCGGTATGTTAGCAAAAGTGCGTGACGGCGACATTATTCGCGTCAACGGGCGAACCGGCGAACTCGAATTGCGTGTTGATGCTGCCGAACTGGCTGAACGAAAAGCCTGTCAGCCTGATCTGAGCGCAGAACATATCGGTTGTGGCCGTGAGCTGTTCAGTGCCTTGCGCAGCCAGCTTTCCGGCGCGGAACAGGGCGCCTGCTGCATTACTTTTTAATTTATCGAAACGGATGAGAAGACAAGAATGAAAAACTGGAAAACAAGCGCAGAACACATTCTGACGGCGGGGCCGGTTGTGCCGGTCATCGTTATCAATAAACTGGAACAGGCGGTTCCGCTGGCGAAAGCGCTGGTGGCCGGTGGTGTTCGTGTGCTGGAAGTGACGTTGCGCACCGCCTGTGCGATGGACGCCATTCGTGCCATTGCCAGCGATGTGCCGGAGGCGATTTTGGGCGCGGGTACTGTGCTGAATGCGCAGCAACTGCAAGATGTCACCGACGCTGGCGCACAGTTTGCCATCAGTCCGGGGCTGACAGACGAATTGCTTGCCGCCGCGACCGCCGGTTCCATTCCGCTGATCCCGGGTATCAGTACCGTTTCTGAACTGATGCTGGGTCTGGATCACGGTCTGCGCGAATTCAAATTCTTCCCGGCGGAAGCTAACGGCGGGGTGAAAGCATTGCAGGCGATCGGTGGTCCGTTCCCGCAGGTGCGTTTTTGCCCGACAGGCGGGATTTCACTGGCGAATTACCGCGATTATCTGGCGCTGAAAAGTGTGCTGTGCATCGGCGGATCCTGGCTGGTGCCAGCCGATGCGCTGGAAAGCGGTGATTACGATCGTATTACTGCACTTGCCCGCGAAGCTGTGGCAGGGGCGAAATAGGTTTTAGCCGTTCGAAATAATAGCGATAAAAACCCACGTGAGTACGGATGCCCCGTACTCACTCCTTTATTTCTTCCGCCGTGCCCCGTTTCCCCTTTAAGAATTCCTTAACGTAACGCCTGTAGGATGGCGTTTTGACTGCCGGAAGTCTGGAATTCTCATCGCAGATATTTTGAATGAAGGGGCATCGTCATGGTATTGAACACCGCAGTGATCGCCGCACTGGGCAGTGTACTGATCACCCTCCAGTTTTCCTCTCTGTTGATCGCCTGGTGGCGAATGCGCCGCGGTATCCTGCGCGATGAAGCGCATGAAACCTCGGAATTTATCGTGCTGGTCAGGCCTTTGTGCGGATATAACGCCTTTGAAGAGGAAACACTGCGCTCCAGTTTTTATCAGGACTATCCCGCTTACGAAATTGTGTTCTGCGTGGCGTCACGCTTTGATCCGGTGATCCCGCTGGTGGAAAAGCTGATGGCTGAATTCCCTGATAAGCCTGCACGCCTGCTGACTGGCGATGACAAAATATCCGCCAATCCGAAGGTGAACAATCTTAATAAAGCCTGGAGTCATACCACCGCAGGCGTGGTGGCCATGGCAGACAGCAACCTGTTGTTACCGCCGGATTATCTGCGTTCACTGATGAATACCTTTGACAGTCAAACCGGACTGGTGAGTTCTCCGGCAGTCGGGATGATCCCGGAGAATTTCTGGGGTGCCGTGGAAGCCGCCATGCTGAACACGCATCAGGCGCGCTGGCAGTATTTGTCGGATTTTCTCGGTAACGGCTTTGCGCAGGGGAAAACGTTGTGCTGGCGGCGCGAGGTGCTTGATAATGGCGGCGGAATGGCGGCACTGGGTAGTGAGCTGGCGGAAGATGTCGCCTCAACCAAACTGGTGCGCCGCGCCGGGCTGAAAGTCCGTTTACCCGCACAGCCTTTTGCGCAGCCCATCGGGCATCGCAGTCTGGAAGCGGTCTGGAGCAGACAACTGCGCTGGGCGCGTATCCGCCGTGCCGGTTTTTTCTGGCTGTTTGTGCCTGAAATTATCATTGGTTTCTTGCCCGTGCTGGCGGCGGTGCTGTGGCTGACTGCCCGCGGTGATTTGCCACTGTTTGCTCTGCCGGTGCTTTTTGTGCTGTGGTATGGCGGTGAATGGGGGCTGGCCAAAGCGCTCGGCTGGCCGCATCAGCTGAGAGATATTCTGGCAATGTGCATCCGCGATATCCTGCTGCCCGCCTTGTGGTTATGGTGCTGGACCGGGCGCGGCTTTACGTGGCGGGGCACTGTTTTAGGTGAAAGGCACGTAGATAAAAAACACCCCGCATCTGCCAGCCAGCCGTCGGGGAAATAAGGACAGTATGTTTTCTCTTGAAACACTCGAAACGCTTATCAGAGCCCACGGCCTGCTGATCATGACGCCGCTGGCTATCCTTGAAGGGCCGGTAGTGACGGTGATTGCAGGCTACTTCGTTCGTCTCGGCTATTTCAGTTTGTCCGCCATGTTGACCGTGGTGATGATCGGGGAAGTGCTCGGGGATATTATTTTTTACTCGCTCGGGCGCTGGGTGATCAAAGCTGACGGCCAACCGCCCGCCTGGCTGGCCCGTCTCGGGCTGACCCAGCCGCGACTGGAAAAAATGGTGAAAAGTTTTGACCGCAAAGGCGGGCGGTTGCTGGTGCTGGCCAAACTGACTCATTCCGCTGGCGCACTGGTGCTGACCGGCGCGGGCATGGCGCGCATGCCGCTGGTGCCTTTTCTGTTCTATAACATCATCGCGGCTGTTCCCAAGAGCCTGTTTCTTCTGGGTATCGGCTGGATGTTCGGCGATATCATCGCACAGGTGAACAACTGGATAGCCTGGGTATCCCTGGGTTTGTTCATCCTGCTGGCCGTCACCGGTGTTATCTGGCTTAAGTCTAAACAATGATCACGGTGAGTTGCATTATTCCGGCACACAATGAGGGCTGCCGCATCGGCAGGGTGCTGGACGTGGTGCAGAACCATCCTTTACTGCGGGAGATTATCGTGGTGGATGACGGCTCCGCCGATAACACCGCACAAATCGCGCAGGGTAAGAACGTCAGGGTGATCAGCCTGCCTGAAAATCGCGGTAAAAGTTATGCCGTTGCCGAAGGCATTGCCGCAGCAACGGGCAGCCATCTGCTGATGCTGGATGCGGATCTTGTCGGGCTGAGTTATGACGATATAACCGCGCTCATCAGGCCGGTGATGGCGCATCAGGCGGAGGTCTCGATAAGCCTGAGGCGCAACAGCCCGTGGATCTGGCGGTTTATCGGGCTGGATTATATTTCCGGTGAACGGGTGTTTGCGCGCGAGTTAGTCGCACAGCATCTCGCAGCCATCCGCCGGTTACCGCATTTCGGGCTGGAAGTCTGGATTAATCAGCAGTGGATTGCCGCCGGATTGCGCGTGCAGGTTGTCAGCTGGCAGGGCGTTATCAGCCCGTATAAAGCCGCTAAAATGGGCTGGTTGCGCGGATTAAAGGCCGATGTGTCGATGATACGCGATATATTCCGTACCATCAGTTTGCGTGAATCCGTGCGGCAAATTATCTGTCTTAAGCGCAAAAGTCGGGTCTGAACAGGACAGAATATCAGTCAGCATTTTCTGTACTGTTGTCAGCCAGCGGCTATTTTTTAGTGAATTTTTTATTTGGTTACAAATAAACCACGCTTTACATCATATTCATATTTCTCCAGCACTCTGTTGCAAATCCTCATACTCCATTTCTTCCCTGGCGTTCAGTCAACTGATATCAATTATCATTAATGATTTGATAATGCGTCTTGTTGCCTGGAGTTTGCCCTTTGTTAGCCACATTTATTATCGGTCTTCGTGAAGGTCTGGAAGCGGCGCTTATCGTCGGGATCATTGCGGCATTCTTACGCAAAAACGGTAAAAGCCTTTTCGCGATGTGGATGGGCGTCGGGCTGGCGCTGATGCTTTCGGTGATGGTCGGCGTGGCGCTGGAGATGACCGAACGCGCGTTGCCGCAGGCAAGTCAGGAAGGAATGGAGTCGGTGATCGGCCTGATCGCTGTTTTCTTTGTCACTGGCATGATCATGTGGATGAACACCCACGCTCACACCATGAAAAATGAGCTGGAAAGCGAAGCCGCGCAGGCGATAAGCCAGTCAGGCGCCCGGGCGCTGGCGAGTATGGCTTTTCTCGCCGTGCTGAAAGAAGGCTTTGAAACCAGCGTGTTTCTGCTCGCCACATTCTCGGTAGCGCAGTCAGCCATGTGGGCGGCGGCCGGCGCGGTAACCGGCCTGCTGGTGGCGGTGGGCATCGGCTGTGGCATTTATTTCGGCGGCATCCGCATCAATCTCTCGCGCTTTTTCCGCTTCACGGGGTTGTTCCTGATCCTGGTCGCAGGCGGATTAATCATTAACGCGTTGCTGACAGCACACGAAGCGGGCTGGCTGAATATCGGGCAGCAGCGCGTGGCGGATCTCGCCTGGCTGGTGCCGCCGGGCACTGTCCGCTCAGCGCTGATTACCGGCGTGCTGGGCATTCCGCCGGATCCGAACCTGATCCAGACTGTCGCCTGGCTGCTCTACATTGTCATTGTGTCGCTGCTGATTTACTGGCCTGCACACCGCCGTCCCTCCGCGATTAACGGTGCGCGGCTGCGGCTGGCATTTGCCGGTGTGATGGTCGTGTCAGCAGTGGGATTGCGCCTTTTTTACCCAAACTACACACTGCAACTGCCTGCCAGCGCACCGCTGGTAAGTAATGACACCCGGAACACTGCACCGGCGGGTGAGGTAAAACTGTTGTCTGATACGAACGGCTATCAGCTGAATGTGACGCCTGCGGACGGCAACGTGAGGGTGACCGTTCTGCCCGCCAGCGCCGCCATTGCCGGTCATCATGGCGGCCTGCAAACCCGCGAATGGCAAACCAAATCTCGCTTTACGCCTGCGGATGCGCCTGCCGTTCTGACGCTTGATCAACTGGTGGCATTCTATGGCAACCGTATTCCCATTGGTCTGAATCCGGCGATGCATCCGGGGCCTTATCAGGCGCAGTGGTCGGTCAGTTGCACTGTTCAGGCCTCTGTGGCGCAGGGCGTGTTGCTGGGGGCCAGTGCCCGGGCAGATGAGCTGATCACGCTTTCCGGCAGCGGCCTGCAATCCCCGCGAACCATCACCGTTCGTCATCCGACGGCGGCCGCTTCTGCCTGCAACTGGCAGGTGAGCGGGGCGTATCAGCAGACCGTTTCTGATGCCCTGCAACAACTGCAAATCGCACAAGATACCTACCGTTTCTGGGCATATATGTTGCCGGTCATTCTGGCCGCGCTGGCCCTGATTTTTGTTTTCTCAGCACGACGGGTTCTCCTGAAACACCGTAATGAAAGGCTGGCCGCTGCGGGTGAATACAGCCTGTCATTCGGTTCTCAACTACACACCAATTTGCCAAAAAATAAATAAAGGAAATGAAATTCATGCGTAAACCGAATTTTAAGAAAAAAGAATCTCTGATGACCACGGCGGGCCTGGCGGCGTTGCTGATGTTTTCAGTGGAAGCACCGGCTGATGCGGCGCAGGCAGCGGTAAAAAATGGCGTTTCACAAGTGAATATCACCATGACCGGAGACAACGGCGGTACGTGTGTGGTTGACCATAATTCAGCGAAAGCGGGGCCGGTGACGTTCAATGTGGTGAACAAAACGGCAACCGCCATCACGGAGTTAGAGCTGCTGAGCAATGATCGTATTCTGGGCGAAAAAGAGAATCTGGCACCCGGCCTGCCGATGGTGAAATTCACCCTGACTCTCGACGGCGGCAAATATCAAATCTATTGTCCGGGCGCGCAACATGAAATGACCGACTTTACCGTCACCGGCAAAAGCGCCACACAACCTGCGGGCAGCGCCGGGACCATTCTGGCGCAGGGCACCAAAGATTACGCCACTTATGTGAATGGCGTGGTGGATGCGATGGTGGTCGGTGTGAACCGCCTGAAAGCGGATATTGATGCGGGAGATCTTGCTACAGCGAAAGCCGATTACGCAAAAGCGCGTCCTTTCTACGAACGTATTGAATCTGATGTGAGCGGGTTTGTATTGCCGGGCTTCAAAGCGACGGACAACGCCGGTAACCTCGATTATCTGATCGACATGCGTGCGTCTAACCTTGACCCGAAAGCAGGCTGGCATGGATTCCACGCCATTGAGCGTGACCTGTTCGGTCAGGGTAAAATCACGAATGAAACCAAACAGCTGGCTGCCGAATTACAGAAAAACGTCGCACAGCTCGACACACTGACCAAAGCGCTGACTTACAAACCTGAAGATCTGGCGAACGGTGCCGCAGATCTGCTGGAAGAAGTGCAGAACACCAAAATCAACGGTGAGGAAGAAGCCTTCAGCCACTTCGATCTGGTTGATTTCGCGGGTAACGTAGAAGGTGCGCAACAGGCGTTCGCTTACCTGCAACCGGGGCTGGAAAAAATCGATCCGGCGCTGACCAGACAGGTTGCCGCGCAGTTCGCTGCCGTGCACGTTATGCTGGAAACCTATCGTGATCCTTCAGTCCCCGGCGGTTACAAATATTACACCGCGGAACTGAAAGCCTCTGATGCTGCTAAATTGAGCCGTACTATTCAGGCGTTGCAAGAACCCCTGTCTAAGATCGGTGAGAAAGTCGCGGCGAATAAAGGAGCCTGAGGAATGAGCGATAAACACCAACCGGCCAGGGAGGCCGGTAAGTTCTCCCGGCGTGATTTGCTCAAAGGTGCAGTGGCGGGCGCAAGTGCGCTGGCCATCCCTGCGGTCAGCCATGCGCACGGACAGACCGCCGCCCGTGACCCGGAAGATAAGGTCGATCTTTCACGTGAACACCCTTTTTACAGCACCGGCGGGCAGGCGGGGATCAGCACGCAGCCTCAGCGTCACATTATGTACATGACGTTTGATCTCACCACCACCAGCCGTCAGGATTTGCAGGTGTTGCTGGCGCGCTGGTCATCGGCGATTGCCCAACTGATGAAAGGTGGCACCATCGGTCAGATTGAGCCTCTGCGTAACAGTGGGGTCGGTATGGATACCGGCGAGGCGTTAGATCTGGGGCCGGCGTCACTGACCGTCACCGTTGGCCTCGGCCCGCGCGTGTTCAGCGAAACCTTTGGACTGGTGAAACAAAAACCGTTGCTGATGCGTGAACTGATGCAGCTCCCGAGCGATGACTTACAACCTGAAGTGACCGGCGGTGACCTCTCGCTTCAGGCCTGTGCGGATGATCCGCAGGTGGCCTATCACGCCATTCGTGATTTGGCGCGTATCGCCAAAAGTACCGGCGCTGCGCAGACCCGCTGGACGGTCATGGGCTTTGGCCGTGCGTCAGCCGGTAAAGGCCAGTCCACACCGCGCAATTTATTCGGCTTTAAAGACGGCACCCGCAACATCACCGAAAAAGCAGATTTTGACAAATATGTCTGGATCAACGATGGCGGTCCTGCGTGGCAGCAGCAGGGCACCTATCAGGTGGTACGCAAAATCAAGATGCACATTGAAAGCTGGGATACTGACCGCGTCAGCGACCAGAACAATGTGTTCGGCCGCCATAAAGTCTCCGGCGCGCCGCTGACCGGCACCAGAGAGTTTGATACGCCGGACTTTAAGAAAACGGCTGCGGACGGCAACTTAATTATTCCGGCCACTGCGCATATCAGCCTGGCCGCACATGAAAATAATGGGGGGATTAAAATCCTGCGCCGTTCATATAACTACACGGACGGACTGAATAATATGGCCCAGCTCGATGCCGGTTTGTTATTCATCAGCTATCAGAAAGATCCGGCGCAGTTTGAAGCGCTTCAGAACCGTTTAGGCGCATCCGACGCGATGAATGAATATATTTCACATATCGGATCGGGTATTTTCTTCGTGCCACCGGCACCGAAGGAAGGCGAGTATATTGGTGCTGATATGTTTAAGGTGTAAGCCCGCCGGAAGCACATACACTAAAAACCAGGCCAGCGCATTTGCTGGCTTTTTTGGCGTTATGCCGGGGGAGCGCCCTCGTTGTCATCTGAAAACCTTTACGTTCGCTTCCCGCGCATAATTGCGCGGAGCTTTGTGCCAAAAGCGGACGTCAGATCCTCTAGATACAATCAGCGCAATGGCTTTGAGAAACAGACAGCTTCAGTCCTGCCTATGTATGGGCCGTAATTCTCAATACGGATATAACCATTTTTCTCGTAGAAATTTACAGCCCGATAGTTCATGTGTCGGGTTTCCAGCCTAAGTTCTGTATATCCCATCTCTTTTGCAGATTTTTCAAGAAAAGTGAGTAAGGCACCGCCAATCCCTGACACACTTCGGTCTGAAAACATTCTTTTAAGCTCGGCGATATTTTGCGTTAATGGCCGTATAGCACCGCATCCTATAGCTTTGCCATGAGAATTCTTTGCTAATGCCCATAAAGCTTTGTCATCACTCATTGCTTCAACGGTGAAATTGCTTTTGCCATTATCACCAGTAATAGCGGCAAGTTCTGCTGACAGCATTTCGATTAAGCGATGAGATTCTGAAGAAAATGGATCTGATTTCTCTACTGTTATCATGGTTATACCCTGCAGGATGAGTGTGACCAACATAAAGCATTCTGTTAAGGAAAGCATCAGCCAAAACGGGGGATGGGACAACACTGTTTCCAAACTATCCCGAGGGTATCATGCCTGCTGCTCGCTCAACGTTGCCTGTCATGCCTGCTTAAAAAACAGGCTTAACGTAGGGTGTTGTCCGTTTTCCATGCAGGCCCTACAAGAGCAGAGTTAGATCATTTGCGTTGAATCTCATAACTGCTGATTTTAAATTCACACGTAATCATTTCCCTTTATGTTTATTAAGTTTTTTTGACAAAGCAATCAATCCCCATATTGAATTTAGCTTTTACAATAACTGGAAGAACGGGTTGGAAAAATATTATTTAACTGCCCACATAAACAATACATAAACAAAAAATAAAAATCGAAAAGAAATCACCTGCTCAACAACAATAAAAAAGTTGAAAGGAAATATAGTATTACATTATTAAATAAAGATATTACAAATCGGTTGCTATGTTTATTTTGCAAGATCATTAGGCATTCTTTTACCAGAAATAATAACCCCAACTTTTGACAATGAGGTTTTAATTATGAAAGTAAGTAGAATTGCAGCGTTGTTATTTATCTCCTTTACGGGTTTATCCAGAGCAGCGGAACCACTCCACCACTTCAATACATCTTCTGTTGACCATCTGATTATTCTTGCAGGCGATGGCGGAGCGGGTGGCGACTAAGATCATATAAATCCCATACTGCCAGATCACACGATCTGGCAGTTTTTATAACACGCAGTTGAGGAGACTTCTTTGTGAATATGAATCTTAAATTAGTAGCATTTTTGTTTTGTACTGAGTTTTGCTTGTCGGGTGTAGTACATGCTGAAAATGCGATAACGCCGAACAGTATAGCTACAATCCCTGTGTCAGCAGACCAGGCCAGTTCCCTTAAGGTAGTGACGGTAAAATGCGGGCATTCTGGTAAAGATGGGCAGCCAGGTAAGGATGGTAACAATGGGCAGGGTGGTAAAGGCGGTAAAGGCGGTGCGGCTGGTAAAGGCGGCGCGGCCGTCCCATGTAGCAATTAAGGTAAGCGCTCTCAGGCAAATAGTGTTTTTCCAAAAAGGTGCTGCTTATGCGTCTGAAACTAATCTATATATTTACAGCTCTCGTTTACTTGGCGTCAACATCGTTCGCCCATGCGGACGCATCGTCCAAATGGCCATCAACGCAACACAACGTTAATGGGTTCGTTCTGGTTGATGGTTCTCCTGGGGCAAATGGAGGGGATGGCGGGAACGGATGAACCTAGGTACGTTGCCCAGATGCGAACGAGATTATCAGGAAAATAAACTGCATGGTTCTTTTGCTCCTGTAAGAATCCCGCATAATCGTTCAATCCGCTTTTTAGAGGTTTTCTGTCATACGGATGAAGTGACCTTTAAAGCGAATGTCGCCTTCTCGCTCACAGTTGCCCTCTTTACTGTTAGGGCAACTGAGTGGCAGAAGCGGAAAGATTGTTTTGGAAAAACTCTAAAGCCGTGGCCAGTTTTTGTTGACCATATATGGACGCCCCGGGTGTTACAAG
>NZ_QSNX01000060.1:0-508 GCF_009498575.1 Rahnella sp. RcJ3 | reverse complement strand
TCATCCATCGCGATTGGGTGGATCAGGGTAACAACCATGTTCACGTTGTCACCAGGCATAACCATCTCAACGCCTTCTGGCAGTTCGATAGTACCGGTCACGTCAGTTGTACGGAAGTAGAACTGTGGACGGTAGCCTTTGAAGAATGGAGTATGACGACCACCTTCATCTTTGCTCAGGATGTACACTTCGGAATCAAACTTGGTGTGTGGTTTGATTGAACCTGGTTTAGCCAGAACCTGACCACGTTCGATATCTTCACGTTTGATACCACGCAGCAGAACACCAACGTTCTCACCAGCACGGCCTTCGTCCAGCAGTTTGCGGAACATTTCAACGCCAGTACAAGTAGACTTAACAGTGTCCTTGATACCGACGATTTCAACTTCTTCGCCCACTTTAACGATACCACGCTCTACACGACCGGTAACAACTGTACCACGGCCGGAGATGGAGAATACGTCTTCGATTGGCAGCAGGAATGGCTTATCGATAGCACGCTCTGGCA